>CALZBR010000011.1 GCA_945621435.1 uncultured Lachnospiraceae bacterium | reverse complement strand
ATATAGTCTTCTTACGCTCTCACTGCCTTGAAGGATACTGCCTTCGCGCCGGTAAGTTCTGCGGTTCTCTCGTCAGGCTGACCAAAGCCTACGCTGACAGCATAACTGCTGCCGCCGGATACTTTCTCGCCTTCCTCGTTGATCACGATGAGGGCATCCTTGTCTACAGGAACAGATACCGTCTTGGTCTCTCCTGCCTTCAGCGCTACTCTTGCGAAGCCGCAGAGTCTTGCGTTTGGGGTGGCGTCCTGAGACTCAGCCTTGATGTATACCTGTACCACTTCCTCAATATCCACACTGCCTGTGTTGGCAACTTCAGCCTCTACCTGCAGAGCGTCGCCTGTGAACTTCACTTCACCGCCGTCTGCTGCCACTGCGCCGTTGACTTTAACCTTCTTCAGCTCTGCCTTGCCGTAGGTCAGACCGTAACCGAAGGGATAGAGTACCTTGCCGGTGAAGTATCTGTAAGTCCTGTTCTTCATGGAGTAATCCTCGAAAGCAGGCAGTTCCTCGGTATCCTCGTAGAAGGTAACAGGCAGCTTACCGGAAGGAGAGATGGCGCCGAACAGGATATCTGCTACGACCTTACCGCCTCTTGCACCGGGATACCACGCCTGTACTACAGCGTTGCAATGCTCTTCGGCATAGCGCAGATCCATGGCGCTACCGGTCATATTTACCAGGATGACGGGCTTGCCGGTCTTTACCACAGCCTCAATCAGCTCTCTCTGAACCTCAGGCAGAAGCAGGTCGGTCTTGTCTCCGGAAGCATAGCTGTTACCGGTATCTCCCTCTTCGCCCTCCAGAGTCTCATCCAGACCAACACACAGAATTACGAGGTCGCTGTTCTTGGCTACTGCCACTGCTTCGCTGACACGGTCCTGACGGAAGCCCAGATTCTCTACTCTGTCCTTGAACAGATGGCAACCCTCGGAATAGTATACTCTTACGTCATCCCCCAGCACCTCCTGGATCCCCTCCAGTACGGTGATGTACTTGGAAGAGGTACCGTGATAATTACCGATCAATGCTGCACGGCTGTTTGCATTGGGTCCTACCACGCCCACAGTCTTCAGGCTCTCTTTCTTCAGGGGCAGGATGCCGTCGTTCTTCAGCAGAACTACAGACTCAGCCGCTGCTCTGTTTGCCAGGGCAACGTGCTCCTTGCACTCCAGCTTGTCATAGCCGATCTTATCATATTCAGTCTCGTCAAAGAGTCCCAGTAAAAATCTGGTGGTGAACAGTCTCTCTGCGGCGATGGTGATATCTTCCTCTGTCACCAGTCCCTGCTCGTAAGCAGACATCATGTGAAGATAGGTATTACCGCAGTTCACATCACAGCCTGCCTTCAGTGCCATGGCTGCAGACTCCTCAGCGGTATCCGTTACCATGTGGTTGGTATGAAAGTCGCGGACTGCCCAACAGTCGGATACATAGTGTCCCTCAAAGCCCCACTCATCTCTCAGGATATCCTGCATCAGAGTCTTGCTGCCGCAGCAGGGCTCGCCGTTGGTTCTGTTGTAAGCGCCCATCACTGCCTCAACATTTGCCTCCTTTACCAGCTTCTCAAAAGCAGGAAGATAGGTCTCTCTCATATCCTTCTTGGAAGCCCTGGCATCAAACTTATGACGCAGTGCCTCAGGACCGGAATGTACTGCAAAGTGCTTTGCGCAGCCTGCTGCCTTGAGCACTTCCCCGTCTCCTTGGAGACCGTCAACGAAAGCCTTGCCCAGCTCTCCGGTCAGATAGGGATCCTCACCATAGGTCTCATGTCCTCTGCCCCATCTGGGATCTCTGAAAATATTGACATTCGGTGACCAGAAGGTAAGTCCCTTGTAAATATCTCTGTCTTCCTCTGCGCTGTAGGCATTGTATTTGGCACGTCCTTCTACTGCGATGACATCACCGATTTTCTCCATCAGCTCCGTGTCAAAGGCAGCAGCTGTACCGATTGCCTGGGGAAAAACGGTAGCCACGCCGGCTCTTGCCACACCGTGCAGACCCTCATTCCACCAGTTATATGCAGGTACCCCAAGTCTCGGAATGGCAGGTGCATCGTATTTCAGCTGTTCTGCCTTTTCTTCCAGAGTCATCTTTGCTACGAGTTCTTTGGCTCTTTTCTTCGCACTCTCTCTGTCCCTCATAATAATATCCTAACCTTTCTGTACATTGACTCCGTTGGGAGCCTATTCTATATGACAAGAATAGCACGAAAGCGGGGGGCTTCTCCACCCACTTCGTGCTATATTAATGTCAAATGTTGCGAATTCTTGCGCTTTGAGGCTTTCTACCTCCCGGTATCACAAAAACGGTCATACCTGCTTCAATCCACGTAGGCAGACTCTTCGGGTCCCAGATAGGAAACGGGCATTCTGTAGTCTGCTTTCATAATGCGGATACGCTCCAGCACGGTACCTGCCTCCAGAGCGCCTACGGTCAGCTCCTGCACACCCTTTTCAAAGTGCAGTACGGTGGAAACAGTGTGAATCTGGTTGAGCACGCCCTGTGACCATACATAATCACTGCTGTTGCCGGCACGGAAGCCCTTTTTCACCAGAGCCAGGATTTCCTTATGGTCACCTGCGGTTACCTCAAAGCGGATCTCCTGTCCGTTGACTGCGGGGTTGGTGGGAGCTGCAAGGAATTCCACCTTGTACTCTCCGCTCTCGGGAATCAGGAAGCGGTAGGTCAGCTCAGGCTTTTCCTCATCCTCAGTGAAGAAAGCGGTGGAAGGCGCTACCTTCATGGCGCTGCCGTACTGTCCGTAATCCTTGATCAGGCGGAATTCTCCCCGGGCAACACCCTTCTTCTCCGCATAATGCTTTGCATCCATGGTAATGACGTTTCTGCAGGGCAGGAAGGTCATGGTATCCAGTCCCTCGGTAGTGACCTTGGCACCCATGACCTCCACAGCCACGGTGGTGTCTCCGTCACTCACCAGCAATACCACCTTTTCAGGCTCTGCCGGGAGCTTTGTTCTGTCACAGGAAAGGAAAACCTCCTGCATCTGGGTGCGCTCGTGGGAACAACCGTAATCCTTCACCGGTGTCAGGGTACCGGTCATTGGAGAGACGCTCAGCCACTCAGGGAGGACTCCGTTCTGTGCCTTGATTTCATAGGTAATGGGATGTTCGGTATCGCCACCGTCGTTGGCCACCTCGAGAAGCACTGTGGTAACGCCTTCATCCATGAAGTCATGTACGAACAGTCTGTCAGGTGCACCGTAATTCTTGAATGCCACTCTCTCCTCATCCTTTCTGGACACAGAGAGTCTGTTCTTTCCACAGGGATGGAGAATGCTGACCACGGGATAGCGGTGTCCGTCATCATTCCACTTGGTAAAGCCTACATGGAAGGCCAGCTCCATGCCGCTCCACTTCCCTTCCTTGAAGCTTCTGAACTCCTCTGCCATCTTGGCATCCAGCTCCGCACGATTGGCAGAGAGCATGCCGTAGTAATTGCCTGCGGTTCTTCCCTGATTGGCATAATAGGTGCTCTTTTTGGCATACAGATGCATCTTCAACAGATTGGCTGATACACCGGCGGAATATCCCACCATGCTGTAATATCCCGGCTTCTCTTCCTCGGGCATACTCTCAAGGAGCTCCAGATTCAGTCTCTCCACCTCGTCTGCCATGGCTAACATTCTGTCTGCCTCCAGATAGTGGCAGGGATGATAAATATTTTCATTCAGGGACTCGGGACGACGCATATGATTCATATCAATATAGCCGTTCAGTACAGTTGCAGCTTTCTCCTGCAGCTCCTCTCCTGCCAGAGGGAAGCACTTCCGTGCCCACTGTGCGGTGAACTCACGATAGCTGTCAGAATTGCTGCTGCCCCATTTATCAAAGTCATAGGCAAGCGCCATGAAATAGGTCAAAGGCACTTCGTGGAACTTCAGATCACCCACGTTGACGATCCAGAGGTCACGGATGCCGTACTCGTATGCGGTACACATCTGCTCCCATGTCTTGGAAAAGGGCGTGGAATCCACCCACTCATAGGAGATGGGACCACCGTGATAGTCAAAGTGGTAATACATGCCGAAGCCGCCCTTGTGGTTTCTGATTTCCTCGGTAGGGAGGGTACGCATGTGACCAAAGTTGTCCTCACAGAGCATACAGATCACACCGTCCAGCTCCTCCCAATCCTTCAGTCCCGCAACCTTTTCATCTCCGTAGAAATAAGCCTCCACCTCTTTGTAAAGTGCCAGCATCTGAGGCACCTGGGAGAGATCCTCATTGACATTCTCACGAATCAGCTGTCTCTGCTTGCGGATAATATCCTTCAGCAGATTGACATTCTCCTCCACCGTGGCGTCCTCGCCCAGCATGGAAGAGTCTCTCTCTCCGCGCATGCCGATGGTGATGATGTTCTCGTATTTGCCGCTGCGCTTAAGGCTGTCCTCCCAGTAGTTGAGTAGTCCCTGTTCGTTGGTATAAAAATTCCACTCATTGCCGTAACGGGTTCCCTCGCCGCGGACCTTATCCCACTCCTCACTGGCGCGCAGGCAGGGCTCGTGGTGGGAATATCCCATGACCACACCGTACATATCCGCCAGCTCCTCGTTGGCACTGCCGGGTCCGTCCAACGGGAAGGAGGAAGCCCACATGGCAGGCCAGAGATAGTTGCCCTTCATTCTCAACAGGAATTCAAAGATGTGCTGATACATGTCCGCATTGACGCCACCGAAGTGGGAGCATGCCCAGTTGCCGAAGCAGGGCCACTCGTCATTGATGAAAAATCCACGATATCGCACACTGGGTTCCTTGGATACCGTCTCAATCTCCTCATTGATTACGGGGGCAGCGCATTTCGCAGGCGCTGCATCGCCCAGGTATACCAGAGGAGTCACACCCAGATACTCGGACAAGGCAAACATACCGTAGATGGTACCTCTCTTGTCACTTCCGCAGATCACAACAGCACTGTCAACACCCTCCCAGGGCTTCTCCACCAGCGCAATCTTATATACTTCTCTCTTGCCCCGAAGCTCTTCTGCAGAGAAAAGTCCCCTGCCCTGCAACTCCTCCAGCAGAGTGCTTTTGCCTAATGTAGCGCAGAAAATCACGGTGCTGCCTGTCGCTTCACTGCCGGTTGCCGCACCTGCTTCGCTGCCGCCACTCACGCCGGCTGCCGGCTCGCTGAGATAGCTCTCGTCCCTGATCTCCGGCTTCACATCGGTTACCAGACAGATGTCCCCTGCCACGGCTTCCGCTATCTTTTTCACACCCTCAAAGGCCTGCGCTTCCACAAGGATGGGGGTAGCTTTGCCATCCCGTACAAGTTGAAATTCCATTCGATTCCCTCCGTCATTGTTCTCCATATCATTTTGTTTTCTTAATTCCGTTATGTTTTCACACCGCATGAGTCACAGGCAGATCAGTCACAAACATAAGCAAATCCAAGGATGGTAAACTGCTTCTCCCCGTCGCCCTCTGCCATGCGGATCTCCACATGATGCCGTTTTTTCTCCCCGCCGCGGAAGAGGATCAGGGCATTGCAATGGGTCCAGCCCACTTCTCTGGGATTGATGGTGCGTACCTTTTCTCCGTCTATGTAGGCGTCAATGCAGCCTGCGGCAGGTGAGCCGGAATCCTTCGCCACAATCAGCAGTGCGCTGCACTCGATATCCATAACAAAGGGTTTGTCTCCCTTGGTATGCATCCAGTTGTTGGGGAACTCGGGAGTGGTGAACAGGTCTCTGTTTCTCTCCACTGCCTGAAGCTCCCTGTCAGACTCTCCAAAGTCACCGAAGTCAATGTTTGCCGCTGCCTCCGCATGAGTTCTGTCCAACAGCTTCACGGTGGCGAATTCCGCACTGAAGGGAGCGGGGATACCGGTGATATCCGTGTCCTGTGCAGGTGCCTCAGCTTCGTCTGCTATCTTCATCAGGTAAGCAATGGCGTCTGCCATAATGGTGTGTCCGTAATTGCTGGGATGGAAAATATCATAGAAGAACTGGTTCTTGGACAGCACCCTTCCCTCGCCGGCTTTTTTATAAAACTGCTCTACCACGCAGTCCTTCACACTCACCATGGGCAGGTCGTACGCCGTTCCTACAGGGGAGAGACGCTCCTGAAGATTCCAGTCATACGCAAATACCGCAAACAACAGAATCACTGCCGGCTTCTGCTCAGACAGCAGAATCTTTCTCACCAGACTGTCATAGCAATGCCCCTTGGTCTCATCGCCCTCGTCATTTACCGCATATTCCACGATGACCAGGTCAGGCTGAATCTCACCCTCGCTGCAGACATCGCGCTCATAGCGCACCATGCCAAGCTCGGAGGAAGTACCGCCGACGCCGGCCTTCACATAGTGGATATTCTCCTCGGTGCCCTTGCCGCAGAGCTTACAGAAACGCTCAAAGGTCTTCCATGCATAACACTCGGTATTAATTGGGATAGCGCCTGCTCCCTGCGTGATGGAGCCGCCGATAAATGCTACGGTCACATCCTCGCCTCTTCTCGCCTTCTCAATCGCATTTTTAAGTCTCAGGGGATTGCCCAGATTCATCAGCGACTTCTTCAGCATCTCGCCATATTCCGGACAGTTGAAATCTACCACACTTTCCTCCTCGGGTTCCGGAGCGTCGAAGCCGTCCTGTAAATAGAAACGAACCGCTACTTTTGCACGCATATCGGCCTTGGGAAATTCGAAACGGATCTGTCCCGGAAGATCATCGTCCTCCGACCAGTCCACCTCATCCATTTTGATCACCTGCTCCATGCCGTCCGCTCTGACTGCCCTATTGATGGTAGTACCGGAGCCATAAGTGTCACTCTTGCCATACATCTGGAAGGCAAAATTCACCTCAGTGGCTGCATCCTCCATCTCCACCGTCACACCTACGGAGTATACCAGCTTGCGGAATCCTTCGGTGGTAGTCAGAAGATTCAAAATCTCCTCATCGGTGATATTGCCAACAATCTTTGCAAAGCTCACCAGTCTTGAATCGTTCAGATAGATAAACTGTGTGCCTGTTCCGTTTGGCTGTACGGAACCTGCCACATCCTTATTTCTCATTACATAAAAGCTTTTTCTCTTTTTCTCCGCATCCTTCGGAGCCTTAGGTCCTGTCATGCCACCCTCCATTCTCTCCGCCTAACCATATTTTGGGCAGAGTATACCATTGTTTATTGTAATTACAGTTTAGACCCAAAATCCCCCATTATCTCTTAAAATCTTGTGCATTGTTTCTCATTTTTTGCTAACTTTGTCAGTCCGCAAACTGGTATGCTAAAAAAAATTAATTCTGGTACTATAAACCACGCCGGTACTGTGATAGACTGCGTAAAAGCAGTTTGGGGTTCTCCCCCGAATGAATACAATGATTTATGGAAAGGTGTGAGAACACATGAAGAAAGAAAAACAAGAAACAAAGCAATCCCGCGAGAAACGCTATGGTCTGCTGATTGTGGGAACAGTGCTGCTGATTGCCGGCATCATCCTGGCAGTCTGCACGCACAATTCAAGCTACAAGCAATCCGTCGAAACAGGTAAGGAGCTGAGTACCGTCAAAGCCCAGATCAAGGAAATCGAAGAGGCTCAGAAAGCCGCCGAAGAATCCGGTGTCGAAAACAGTGAAACCACTGCTGTTCCTGCCGGAGACCTGGCGGCTCTCAAAGCACGTTCCTCAGAACTTTCCGGGAAGAAGCTGAATCAGGAGCGCCCCTATTCCTATAGTCTTGCGCTGTTGTTCGTTGCTATTCTCTTCACTCTGAAGGGACTTGTAAATGCAGTTATCGGCGTAGAAAAGGCAGCAAAACCCGATGTGAAGCGCATCGCCATGGCCGGTCTGCTGGCAGCACTCTGCTATATCGGATTTGCCTTTTTGAAGATTGATATTACGGTAGGGACCGAAAAGACAGCATTTCACTTCGGCAATGTATTCTGCGTTCTGGCAGCCCTGCTTTTGGGCGGTTACTGGGGCGGTATGGCAGGCGCCATCGGCATGACCATCGGAGATCTGACCACCGCCTATGTGACCAGTGCACCCAAGACCTTCCTGCTGAAGTTCATGATCGGACTGATTGTAGGCTTTGTAGCACACAAGCTTTTCAGACTCAGCAAGGATCACAGTGCAAAATTTGTAGCAACAGCCACCGTCGTTTCCTGCATCTGCGGTATGGCTTTTAACATTGTCGCGGATCCTCTGGTAGGATATTTCTACAAAACCTATCTGCTCGGTGTACCTCAGGATCTTGCAAAGGCTCTGGCAAAAATCAGTGCCATCACAACAACAGTGAATGCTGTCGTAGCAGTCATCGCGGCTTCCGTCTTCTATCTGGCTCTGAGACCGGCGTTGAAGAAGTCCGGAATGTTTGTAAGCAATCCCTGATTGCAGACTCTGTCATTATTTTTTAAAGTTAATCATGTTCCAGGAATGAGGTGCCAGAACGATCTTTTCAGCCAATTCTTTCACTATGGGAACCACCTTGTCGGGTTCGTCTGCAGTGTTGATCGCTTTCAGGTCATCTCCTTCCATGGCAATGTGCTGATAAGCATGATAAGCATCACCGCCAAGCATCTCCAGAGACAGTTCACACTCGTTGTCAAGAGAGCGGTTTACCGCAAAGATGGTCAGCTCCTTTTCGTCCTCGGAAAGAACTGCTGCGGTATCCACATAAGGAATGTTTTTCTTGTCTCCGGCAGCATAGCTGTCGCAGATGCAGAAGGTCTTCACTGCAGTACCCCTGCCGTAGCGGGAGGTGTACATAAAGGGATAGAAAATGGTCTGTACCCAACATCTTCCGCCGGTTTCGGTCATAATAGGTGCAATCACGTTTACCAGCTGTGCAAGACAGGCAATCTTGACTCTGTCACTGTTGTTTAACAGGGTGATGAGAAGGCTCCCCAGAACCACTGCGTCTTCCAGATTATAAACATCCTCCAGAAGAGGAGGTGCAATCTGCCACTTATCAATCTTCTTGTCCTGATCATTGCTGTGGAACCAGATATTCCACTCGTCAAAGGAAAGGTTGATTGTCTTGTCCGTCTTTTTTTCGAATTTTACTTCATCGCAGATTGCTGCAACCTGTTTGATGAACTTATCCATGTCAACAGAAGAAGCCAGATAGGCAGCGGTATCGTTGTTGGGATTGCCGTAGTAATTGTGCAGGGATATGTAATCAATATGGTCATAACACTCGCGAAGCACCGTTCTCTCCCATTCCATGAAAGTAGGCATATTCAAATGAGCACTTCCGCAGGCTACCAGTTCGATGGAAGGATCGATCCACTTCATCAGCTTCGCTGTCTCACATGCGATACGTGCATACTCATAGGGAGTCTTGCTGCAGATCTGCCAGGGACCGTCCATCTCGTTTCCAAGACACCAAAGCTTGATACCAAAAGGCTTGTCAAATCCGTTGTCACGTCTCATCCGGGCGTAGTAGGTATCTGTTTCGCTGTTGCAATATTCCACCAGATTTCGAGCCTCATCGGCGCCTCTTGTTCCCAGGTTAACAGCCATCATAATTTCACTGTTTGCACGTTTTGCCCACTCCTGGAATTCATCGATTCCCACTTCATTGGTCTCCACAGACTGCCATGCAAGCTCCATTTTCTTCGGGCGCTTGGACTTATCACCGGTACCATCCTCCCAGTTATAACCGGAAACAAAATTCCCGCCGGGATAACGTACTATAGGAATATTGAGCTCTTTGATCCTATTCATCACATCTGTGCGAAAGCCCATATCGTCAGCAGTCTCATGATCCGGCTCATAGATTCCGCCATACACCGCACGACCCAGATGCTCGATAAAGGAGCCGAAAATACGGTTGTCAATTTTACTGATTGTGTTACTTTTGGAAATAGTGATCTCTGCTTTCACTGAGTTACCCTCCTGTAATTGGTTTCATACGGTTCTATGAGTAGATTATAGTGAATCCGTTCTTCTTTTTGCAATGACTTATCATGCAAGATTACTGACATATTCTGCTTTTTATTTTCTTTATTTCGGAATTGATTTCTCATGCTTTTATTTCGTATTCTTTGTATTTTCGGGAAGAAATGCACTTGATTTTCAGCCGGGAATCAGATAGATTAATACTATCATATCCTCGGGAGGTGCCTGCTTTGCATATCAATAATATCGGCTACAATCATTGTCACGATGCAGATTTTAAGATTTGTCGCCCCACCGGCTCGGGTGATTACCTTCTCCTTCTGTTGAAGACTCCCGCTGTTTTCACCTTCCGGGGCACAGACTCCGTGGCCAGGCCCAACTCCTTTATTTTATATAAAAAAGGCACTCCGCAGTTCTATCAGGCCTGTGATATATCGTTTGCAAACGATTGGTTTCATTTTGATATGTCCGGCGAAGACCTGCGCTTTCTGGAGGAGCTGAACATCCCCTTTGACAACGTCATCCCCATCGGTGATCTGAACGGATTGTCTCTGATCATCAAGAATATGTGTTACGAGAAGTATTCCTCCAATCATCACAGGGAGGATTCCATCTCTCTTTACCTGAGACTGTTTTTTATCAAGCTCAGTGAGAAGCTGCATCCCGCAGGCAATGAGAGCGCCAATTCCTACTATGATAAGATGTCCATTCTTCGTTCCAAAATCTACAACATGCCCTACCATGACTGGAACGTGGAAGGACTTGCCCATCAGCTTTCCATGAGCAAGTCCTATTTTCAACATTTGTATAAAGAAATCTTCGGAATCAGTGTAATAAACGATGTCATCCGGAGTCGTATCGAACATTCCAAATATCTGCTCTCCACCACCGACCTTCCCATCACTCAGATTGCCGGAATGTGCGGCTATAAATGCGATCTGCATTTTATGCGACAGTTCAAAACACGCATGCAGATGTCGCCGACGGAATATCGGAAACATGTATCGGATGACGAATGACTCATTGCATATGGTGCAATCTTTTTTGTAGCCTATCCCCTTTATTTTGTAAACCGGATATTTACACTCCCCATGGAGCAGTCAACTTCCAATCTTTTCGCTGCTCCGTTGTCTATCTCTTTGGTCTGGGAAAGTCCCTCGTACTTGTCATTTTCCAGTTCAATGGAGCCCATGGCGCACTGCAGCTGATAATTGAAGTCCTTTCTGCTGCCTTCCAGTAGCATTTCCACACTTCCCATGGAACACTCAGCCTTGAGGTTGCCGGTGACCACACCCTTTACCACAACACTGCCCATCCCCACGGACAACTCCATGTTGTCTGCTTTTACTCCGGAAATACTCATCTCACCTGCGCCTACATTAATCAGAAACTGCTTTGCTTCCATATCATTCAGCTGCATGGCTCCGGCACCCAGCTCTATTTCTGCTTTATCCAATGGATATTCCCGGGGTAGATAGAGTTTGACTTTTCCGCCATTTAATGCATTCCAGGTTCCGCTGCTGACGGTAGTTCTGATGCAAAGCACACCATTCTCCACATAGCCCTGGAACTTACCGATATTTTCCGCTTCTATATAAAAGGCTCCGTCCTCCGAAGCTTCGGTCTCCAGCGTGCAGCCGCCGGCTTCAATATACAGGCCCTCGATTTCGCCTGTGAGTTCGTATTTTTCCACATCCCCGGTGCGAACCTCATAGGCGGTGTTGAAACTGATGCTGTCCTCAATATTATAATTCACTAAATTCAGCTTTTCTCCCACGGTGACACCAAAGTCTCCCCAATTCTCCAGATTGACATGAACCCGGCCTCCCGTAACCTTTTCCACCACCTGGGAAATCACTGTTTTCCCCCTGATGGTTCCGGCGGCAAGAGCCAGCCCAAATCCAAGTACAATCATAACCAATGCAACAATGGCACAGTTTCTCATAAACCTTTTCATACTGTCTTACCCTTCTTTCTTCTCCCAAATAACCATCCGAGACCACTGAAAATCCCGGGAGTCAGAATACCGGCCATAGCTACGGTCAGCATCAGGAACAGCAGTCCGATTCCGCCACAGATCAACCCGCCTCCTGCCAGCGCCAGCCCCACAAGCGGATCCAGGGTGACACACATGGCACCCACAATAATCAACACAAACAACACTGCAAAGAGAGCTACAGCTGTCACCCCAAAGCTGAAAATCAGCGCAAACCAGGTAACCAGCAGTCCAAAAAGGACTCCCAGAAGTCCGATCAGAACCGGTGATGCAAACACGATCAGCAGAGTCAGCAACACGATTGCCCACCCGGGCATTCTCTTCTCCGCCGGTACCGGTTCTCTGTATCCCGTATCAGCATGTGACGTCCGGCTGTCATAGTAATTGCCCCGTTCACCGGCTTTCGGACTGCCATTGTAATTGTCCCGTTCGCAGGCTTCCGGACTGCCATATTCCATTACCGCATGGTCTGAGGCTGTTGCCCTGCTCCCATCGTCTCCCTGCAAATCCTTCTTTATATTCTCCGCAATATCGGCGGGATTCCCCAATGCCTCAATCACCGACTGTTCATTTTCCGGACCTGCATCCTCAAAATAATCCCTGTAATACTGTAGTACTTCCTCTTTCTCCGTCGGAGAAATGCTCTGAAGCATCCCCTCCAGCCGCATCAGGAATTCCTCTCTGTTCATTTTTCAATCCTCCCCTCAAAAAGTCCTGTGATTTTCTCCGAATAGCTCTGCCACTCACTCTTGTACAGACTAAGCTGTGCCCATCCTCTGGCAGTGACTCTGTAATATCTCCTGTTTCGTCCCCCGCATTCCAAGTCATATACCTCCAGACATTCATCCTTCTGCAGTCTCCGAAGAACCGGATAAAGTGTGGATTCCGACAGCTCAATAACCTGCCGGACGTCCTGTGTGATCTTATAACCGTAGGTACCCTCCGGTTCCTTTGACACTACCGCAAGCACTATGGCATCCAGGAGTGTGGCTCCTGTGTTAAAAACCATATATCTAGCCTCTTTTCTGTATAATATTATACGGCATATAGCATCCGTACATCGATACTATACGCCGTATAATATTATATGTCAACATTTATTTAAGATTCCTGTTTACATTACGCGTGTTATTATTATTAAACTACCTGCGTGTTGACATGACGCTCCATTTCTAACTTGCATATTTCTTGCATTTTTCATTTTATACGTGAATGTCAGATTTTTCTCATATTTACTTGATTATTTTGGATATTCCACAGAGTTATCCACATATACACATGTGTCATATTAGATGAAAATGACGTCATCTACATCAATTTAGAGCCATTCATCCCAAAAACGTTCCACCCGTTTTGAAACCGTATCCAACCTGACAATTTCAAACTGTTCCCACTCTCTGGGAAACATTCTACGATAAGCTGGCTGTAAAAACCGCTCGTCCAGGAGGGCAATGATTCCCACATCCTCTACTGTTCTGATCACTCTGCCTGCCGCCTGAAGCACCTTATTCATTCCCGGGTATCGATAGGAATAATCAAACCCATTCTCCCCTCCATCCTCAAAATAACCTTTCAACAGTTCTCTCTCAAAGCATACCTGGGGCAGACCTGTGCCAACAATGATAGCACCTATCAGGCTGTCCTTCTTCAGATCGATTCCTTCGCTAAAGATGCCGCCGAGAACACAGAAGCCAATCAATACGGTATCTTCCTCTTCAATCTCCATCGCTATATCTGCCTGTAAATCGAGCTCAGCATTGCCTCTGAAACGTCCCAGGAAGCTTTCTCTTTCCTCCTCACTCATAGCTTCACTTTGAATTATACATTCCCTCTGTTCCCCGCCATATTCCTCCGTATAAATCTGATAGATGATCTGCAGGAAGCTGTATGAGGGACAAAATACCATATAATTACCATGCCTGTTTTTCACGATTTCTTCGATATAACGGGCAATATTTCGGTATTCATTTTGTGAGCGTCTGGAATACTTACTAGTCACATCCTCGGCAATCAATAACATGCGTTTTTCTTGATGGAATACCGATTTTGCGTAGATTTCATAATCTTCCACCTCACCGCCCAGAAGCTTCTTATAGTATTGTATGGGCAGAAAGGTAGCAGAAAAAAGAATGGTGCTTCGCCCACGCTGCATACACCGGCGCAGGTTTTCCGCGGGATTCACACAAAAAAGCTTTACCATGAAACTGCCATCGTCACACATCTGGGAATATTTCACATAATTATCGTCAACCAATTCATAAATCTGCAGGAAATGGTTTACTTCAAAGTAAAAATCCAACAGGTAATCTCTTACCGGAAGCTGCTCCTCTTCCTGTTCTTCAAGATAATCATCCATTGCACTCTGAAGCCTGAGCAAGGGTTGAATCAGGGAATCAATCTCCTGAACGACATTTGCCTGCTCGCATTCCCGCTTCATTGCCAGCATTTCTTTATTACACCTTTCCAGATGGTATATAATCTTATCCGCATATCCCTGACGAACCAGTGTACTTCTTCCCTGGTTTTTCCCCTTCAAAGTTTTCTCATAATCAAGGTTATTATTTTCAATAACATCTGTTTCTTCATCCCAGTTATCCTCTGAATCTTTGAGCAGCTCTGTTGAATCCGATGTCATATCAAGTGTCAATTGCCCCTCCACTTGCTTGGATTTCTTAGCAATCGTCACTTCTGACACTATTGTCTTTTTCAATTCTCTGCGCAACTCCAGGAATTGTTCCTTCCACAAAACGGCACTGTACATTTCTCTACCGCGCTCTAACAGATTGTGTGCCTCGTCAATCAGGAAGAGATAGCTGCCATTCACTCCCTCTCCGAAGAACCGTTTCAAATAGACGTGCGGATTAAACAGATAATTATAATCACAGATAACAGCATCTGCAAACAGACTCATATCCAGACACATTTCAAAGGGACAAACCCGGTGCTTTTGAGCATATTCTTCAATCTTTTCCCTGCTAAAACTCTCACTGGAGGTCAGCAAATCATAAATAGCAGAATTGATTCTATCATAATGACCTCTTGCATAAGGACAATACTCCGGATTGCACTGTGTTTCTTCCATAAAACATATTTTCTCTTTTGCCGTAAGAATAACGCTTTTAAACCTGAGTCCTTTTTCCCTGAGTAATTCAATGGTATCTTCTGCGACTGTTCGAGTAATGGTTTTGGCCGTAAGATAGAACAGCCGCTCTCCCATTCCCTGTCCCATGGCCTGAATCGCAGGATAGACCGTAGATATCGTCTTGCCGACACCCGTAGGTGCCTCCAGAAACAGCTTTTTTTTGTGATATATGGTTCTGTACACCGCTCCGACTAAATCACCCTGACCCTCGCGATAAGGAAAAGGAAACTGCAGTCCGATAATGGAAGCCTGTCTGAGCCCCTTCCATTTCCAAGCATAATCTGCCCACTTTCGATATGCAGCAATCAACTGCAGAAACCATTCTTCCAGCTCCTGAAAGGTATAGTCCCCATAAAAATACCTCAAATCTTCGGTGGGAATATGGCAATAGGTCATTCTGACCTGAATCTCCTCAAGATTTTGCTGTAAACTATAGATGTATGCGTAGCATTTGGCCTGTGCAATATGCTCCGGTACCGGCTCCCTGAGCCTTGCCGGATCCCGATAAGTCCCTTTTATTTCGTCGATAATGACTCTGCCGTCCTGATGAATGATACCATCTGCCCTGCCCTCCACCGTCAACGTGTAACCCTCTTCTTCAAAGGATATTTTCAGTGGAACTTCCGGCTGATACTCTCCTCCCATACGCTTCTGGATCATCCGGTGGATACGGCTTCCTTCCTGCATGGCACTGTCCGGTGAAACCTGATGCCTGTTATCAATGTCTCCATGCCGCAGAACAAATTCTACCAATCCGCGTACCGAGATATGGATATCACCAAGCGCCATTTCCACCCTGGTATCCGTATTATCTGCAGGTGTTCTTCTCGTGGAAGATCCTGTTTCAATATTTACTTTCTTCCTTGTCTCATCTCCTGCCATAATGCTCCTTTGTCACCTCTGTTAACAAAATCTTATACATCCACAGCAACGAATTCTATTTCACAAATGTTAATCTTTATTTTCCAACTCCTCCGCAGGTGTTGACAGAAAACAAAGACTTCTGACTTTCGTTTCTTTACTGTTTTTCATTTGATACTTGTCTATCACAGTCATCACATCTTTAATCATCTGACTATAATCTTCGTCGGTAAGAGAAACATTGTAATTTAGCATAACCAATTCGTCTCTCTCTCTGTTACCGTTCTGCTCCGATGGTGCGAAATCTTTGATACAGTACTTTTTCTCTATCTGTCCTCTCACAATATTAGTCTCGGAAACATCAACTATCTCTAACGATAGCATCTTCTCCATTTTTCTATATAGGGTGGCCCTTGATACATCGAGATTGGATTTCAATAATTCTTTCGCCGTCATTGGTCCTTTTACCCTGAGCAGCCGGATAATCTGGTTTGAGATAGGATCTAAAAGAGTTGTATGTTTATTCATATCTCCCTCCACTATTCTCATTTATGAGATTAGTGTATCAATCAGGATGGTATATGTCAATTGCTATATAAAAACATACAAAAAATAAACAAAAAACGAATATTTGCCTGAGCAGAGAAAAACTCCCCATGAAGACAGTAATCTGTCTCTCACAGGGAGTTCTTCCGTTTATTGTTCTGATTCTTCTTTCAAACAAACCTGTTGCTTCGAATTTCTTAACAGGCAACAGCGAATTTCTTGAGCAGCTCTTCCAGTTCCTGGTTGTATCCGTCATAGGATACCTTCAGAGGTCTCTGAAAATCCATGCCGTATACTCCTAAAAATGATTTTGCATCTACTTTATATCTATTATAGGAAATATCAATGTCAAAATCACATTTGGAGGTTACATTTACAAAACTCTGAACATCATCTTGTGTTAAGCGAATATACTTGACCATATTGACCATCCTTTCTTTTTCTAAGATGTTATTTTATTTAATTTACAATTATATGCAAATAATACCAAAAGTAAATGTATTTTTTTTGCATGATTTGTACTATCCTGCACACCCTGAAAAAGATTTGTATGATTTGTACTCCGATTCTATGTAATGCACTATGCTCTTATATATTTTGCACAATATATTCTTTATTACGATAATGTGTAAAATCACATTTTGTTGTATAATCAGGAAAATTCTACCATATATTTCTGAAACCTCAAGGGGCACAGATTCCTCTGTAAATCTGTATTTTTCCTCTCTTGTATCGTAATTGAACTGCAAAACCGTAAGAATAACTCCCGATATTTAATTTCTGCGGCAGAAAATCTCAACTCCGGCTCCTCCAAATTCTCCCCGGAAAGCAAATACCACTGTTTTCCCACCGGATGTATGGCAAAAAAGTTCCTTTTGTCATCATAGATCACAAAATCCTCTACCGGTAACCGGTCCGCAAAGTGCGGCATCAAAAAGGTAACCACATTGTTTACCGGACCGATCTTAGCATACAGGATTCCGTTTTCCAACTCCTGAAAACGCAGGAAACCCTTCAGATGATGGACTTCTCTTTCAGCATTTCTGGCCAGAGTAAAGGCTTTCAGCACATAATCATCTGCCAGACTGTCAAAGAGATGTCCCGGATGGCATTTTCCCCTGAAACCATGCGCAATCGTCCGGTAAACAGCCTGCGCTTTATCTTCATCCCCTGAGGACAACGCAAGGCACAGGAACAAATAGTCCTCCTCACCAAAGCGTTGCTTGAGAGCCTCCATCACCTTTATGACCTTGGTACAATCCGCTTTGACCCACACATCCTCCGCAAACAGCAATGGTTCTTCATGAAGAACCAGACAGGTATCCTCAGGCACACATTTTTCTTCATAAGCACAATAGATTGCAGTAAATATACTCTCCAGGCTATCCTGGCAGCGATATACCTTCATATCCCATTCCTCCGTTATTGCTTCCGCCTATAGCATAAGGTATCCCATTGTATTGACGATTCTATGTATTGACAATTCCGCATCCCCTTTACGCCCCACTGCTCCTACTCCCCGGCAGTTTCAGAATTCTCCTACCGCTGCCTGTAATATCTCCGTCTGCCGCAATGGTCTTGTAAAGCTTCCGTCATCAAACAGTGACATCTGTCTGAACGACATACCATCGCTTCCGAATTGAATCCTTTCTCTCTCTTCCGTGAGGTTTCGAATAATGTAATCCTCGTCTAATTTCACCGGGTACATCATCTTACCACTACAGGTCACAAAAAATAACGCGCGTTTCAGAACTACCCTGAGCTTCTTGAGATCCGCAAACGTAAGCACTGCACTGCGTCTGGCTGCCACAATCCTGCGTGCGCTGGTCACGCCGATTCCGGGCACCCGAAGTAAGACTTCCATGGGTGCTTTGTTGACTTCCACAGGGAAATACTCCAAATGCCTGACTGCCCAATCCTCCTTCGGATCAAGCATCACATTAAAGAACGGCCGTTTTTCATCCAAAAGCTCTGCCGCCTTAAAACCATAAAAACGCAAAAGCCAGTCAGCCTGATACAGCCTGTGTTCCCTGAGGAGCGGTGGTCCTCCCTGCAGTACAGGTAAGGCTTTGTCACCGGTCACATTCACAAAAGCAGAATAGAAGACTCTCTTCAATGCAAATTTGTCATACAGGCTCTCTGCAACATTCAGGATCTGATAATCATTCTCCGGTGTGGCACCGATAATCATCTGTGTAGACTGACCACCGGCCACAAACTTAGGTGCATTGCGATACACTGCCAGGTCGTACTTATTGGCTTGAATACCATTCTGAATCTGTCTCATAGGCGACAGAATCGTCTTCCTGTGTTTGTTGGGTGCAAGATTGTGTAACCCTTCTGCCGTCGGCAACTCCAGATTCACGCTCATCCTGTCTGCAAGAAATCCCGTTCTGCGGATTATCTCGGGATCCGCTCCAGGAATGGCTTTTACATGAATGTAGCCGTTAAATCCGTAATGGGATCTCAAGAGAAACAAAGTTCGATAAATCAATTCCATGGTAATGGTTGGATTCTGAATGATTCCGGAGCTCAAAAACAGACCCTCAATATAATTCCTTCGATAAAACTCCATGGTCAGAGTACAAATCTCCCCAGGGGTAAAGGTGGCTCTGGGAACGTCATTGGAACAACGGTTCCTGCAATACTTACAGTCATAAATACACTCATTGGTCATCAGTATCTTTAAAAGGGAAATACATCTTCCGTCACCGGAAAAGCTGTGACAAATACCGGAGGCAACACAATTGCCGATGCTTTTCCCGTTACCCTGCCGCTCTACACCGCTGGAAGTACATGCCACGTCATATTTGGCTGCATCTGTCAGTATATTTAGTTTATCCATGAGAGACATCTCTTTGCCATTCACCAGATACTCCATTGCTTCCGTAAACCTCCCGCCATACATTATCCACCAGACATTATCCGCCAGACATTATCCACCAGACATTATCCGCCAGACATTATCCGTCCGACTAACCCCTCCATCGTCGAAGAACGTCTGTTCGATTATATATTAGCACATATATTCGATTTATTCAAGTGTAGATTTCAAAAAATTATCTTGCAAAATTCTTCAAAAAGCGGTTAAATAATAAGTGGAATTTTCTATAAATATGGTAAAGAAACGAGGAAGCATATGTCAAAACATACCATACCGACAAATTACAAATCTGAGCTGAATCTCTACGACACACAGATTGCCATCAAAAAGGTAAAGGACTTCTTTCAGACCCTGCTTGCAGAGCGCTTACATCTGTTGCGTGTATCGGCTCCGCTTTTCGTGGATCCCGAGTCCGGATTAAACGATAATCTGAACGGAATCGAACGTCCCGTAACCTTTGATATCAAATACCAGAACGCCAGAGAAGGAGAGATTGTACAATCTCTCGCAAAATGGAAACGCTATGCGCTCAAGAAATACGGTTTTTCCGCAGGAGAAGGTCTTTACACCGACATGAGCGCCATTCGCCGTGATGAGGAGACCGACAATATCCATTCCGTATACGTTGACCAGTGGGACTGGGAAAAGATCATCACCCGTGAAGAGCGCACCCTGGATACCCTCAAAAGTACTGTCAACAATGTATATAAGGTACTCCGTAAAACAGAAAAATATATGTCCATTCATTATGATTACATAACCGAAATCCTTCCCGAGGAGATTTTCTTCATCACCACTCAGGAGCTGGCAGACATGTTCCCGGACTACACACCGAAGGAAAGAGAATACTATATAGCAAAGGCCAAGGGTGCGGTATGTATCATGAAGATCGGTGATCTTCTTGAAAACGGCGAGCCTCACGACGGCAGAGCTCCCGACTATGATGACTGGGCTTTAAATGCCGATATCATCGTTTATTACCCTGTTCTGGACATTGCCCTGGAGCTTTCCAGTATGGGAATCCGTGTAGATGAAAAGGCAATGAAGGAACAGCTGGAAAAAGCAGGCTGTACCGAACGTGCCGAACTGCCTTTCCACAAGGCCATTCTGAATGGCGAGCTGCCCTACACCATCGGCGGCGGTATCGGTCAGTCCAGGATCTGTATGTTCTTCCTGAGAAAAGCACACATTGGCGAAGTACAATGTTCCCTCTGGCCTGAGGAAGTAATGAAAATGGCCGAAGAAAAAGGTCTGCAGCTTTTATAAGCTGCAGACCTTCTTTACTTGTACTTACCGGTCGACTATCCGGGCATACATATGATTACATAATATCGTCCCCGCCCTGCTATACCTCTTTAAATATCCCATCTGCCTTTTCTATCATCTCAAACATTTTTTTGAAACATCCGATTTTTTTCAACATCTTATGGAGCAATCCAAATATCCGGCTCCGTACCAGCTCTATCAGAACACCGCACACAAAAACCGTGACCACCGCTACCACCGTCCACAGCAGCAGGCTCCCCACGCCACTGACTTTGTCAGCGCCAAGCCAATTCTGCCAGCTATAGCGCAGCCCAAGATTCTCATGTAACAGGTAAACCCCAAGAGTACAGGCAGCCACAATATTAATAACAGGTGATACTCTATCAGAAACACGAAGATTCAGGAAAAAACCGAATAGTCCAAGGGCTCCCAGCAAGGGAAGGATATGATTATACTCCATACTGACATTTACGATCCAGCTCAGGCTTCCCGTCTTAAGGTTAATCCCATGTAACACCATAACCTCTGCAAAAGCAAGAAGGCTGGCTGCCAGATAAATACAGAGACAAGTCCATTTCTTTTGTATCACCGGCAGTCCGAATCTTCTCACATAAGCTGCAATGACAAACACACACAGATACCAGATACAGTCATATCCCTTCATGTCCTGCTCCAAGCGAAAAGGCACAACACTCTTCAGGATACAGAACACTGCCAATAATATAATAACAGTTGCTTTCATTTGTTCTTTGCTCATTTTTCTCACTGCCATGCCCACAAACGGCAACAGCAGATAGAGAAAAACATAAGCAGTCATGAACCAATAATGCCCCATGGATACAGGGAATAACAACGAAAGATAATAATGCGTATCCACTGCAGTCTCTTCTACGATTCCCAGGGCTGCTGCCATGACCCCAATCCCCACGGAATATACCTCCAGCTGCAGCCAGAGCTGCAGGAGCCTGCTGAGCTTAAAGCTACCGGTACATAGAAAATATCCGCTGATCAACATATAGACGTTAACAGCCACAATACACAGGGATTCCAGCAGCCATGCCGTATATCCCGTGACATCCAGTGCCACGGCTCCCTCAGAAAGGCTCCTGTCCCCTCCGGTCAGCAGGCCGCCTTTTCCCAGGAAATGCAGCACCACTACCATCATCATCGCCACACATCGCAACAGCTCAAGATTTACCATTCGTTTCTTCTCTGCCATTCCAACTCCTCCGGTATCCTTCCATACCACACTCTCTGACTCTCAGCACAATTCTGTATCTTGCATTCTGCAACTTACATTTTATATCTTACATTTCTTGTCTCCGCCCCAAAACAGACAGCCTCACGTCAGTACCCTCTTCTGTCCCGCAAGAAGCGCCACTCCGAGTACTCCCACAGCCAACGACACAAGGCACACCGGCCAGTTCACAAATCTCTCCCCCGGAAGATTTACCTGCCCCAGGCAGAAAGTAAGCATATTCACAAAGCCATGCATTACCAGCGGAACCCTAAAATCCCCAAAATATTCATATCCGTAAATAAACAGACAGCCCATGAGAAAACCATAAATCATCTGAACGGAATTTCCGTGATAGATACCGAAAAGAAGGGCTGCAGTCAGCATTGCTGCCCAAGCCCTCATACACCTTTTCAAGCTATTGTAAATAATTCCCCTAAAAAGCAATTCTTCCGCTAATGGTGCCACCAAAGAATAGAGGAGCAATCCCGGAAGAAAAGCAACGGCTGCCTGTCCCTCTTGGACAGACCGGTATTCCGTGGATCTCTCTATGATTCCTGACAAGATCAGTAACAGATTCAAACCGAACATGGAGCCCAGCACTGCAAGCCCCAGAAACACATAATTCTTTCCGGGTTCCGGCTTCAAATGCAGTAATCTGTCATTCTCTGCCGTCTGTCGGATTTTCCTTCTTGCAGCCTTTAAAATAACAGCTGTTCCCGAAATAAACCCGAGTATTTGTACTACCACAGAGGCACTGCCTGTAAATCCGGATATATTGCCGCCAGCATCATAAGTCAGCAGATCCGTACTTCCGATTTTGCCTCCCAGCATCAATGCAAACTGTATTGCCAGGGCAATCATAAACCCCCTTGCCGCCAGAAACATCAGAAAGGGAAACACCACCTGACCTACACTCCGCAGATCCAGTCTCTTAGGGGGATCCTGCTTCCCACGCAGGAGAAAACTATGGAGCTCTGCCACGGTACGGACGATATAATCTGCCTTTGCCTCCCGCATCTCCTCCATGCTTCCATAGCCGTAGGTAACACCTACACTCTCGATTCCGTGTGTTCTCGCCCCCTTTACATCAAAGCAACGGTCCCCAATCATATACATCAGCTCTTTCTGCGCCGGCTTGCCGTCAAACAGTCTCCTTAAGGCCTCCTCGATCACTTCATCCTTGTTGACTCTGGTTCCGTCCAGTTCACTTCCCACCACGGCCTTAAAATACTTTCGTATCCCAAAATGCTCCAAAATCCGCTCCACAAAGACCTCAGGCTTGCTGGAAGCAACCGCCAGCTCCATTCCGTTTGCCTGCAGATCCTTCAGCATTTCCGGGATGCCATCATACACTTTATTTTCAAATATCCCAATATCCGCAAATCGCTCACGGTATTTTGCAATGGCTGCCTCCGCCTGTTCCTCGCTCATATGATAGAAATTCATAAAGCTGTCCTTCAGCGGTGGTCCGATAAAGGGCTCCAGCTTGTCCAAATCAGGCTCATCAATCCCCATAGCCTTCAGCGCATACTGTACACAGGTACAGATGCCCACCTTGGGATCCGTCAGGGTTCCATCCAGATCAAAGAGCAGATACTTTTTCATTTAAAAACTCCTTATCTTATCATCGCCTTCATCCGCAGTCTTGTCCAGTCCGGTGATCTTTACATCATAACCGACGGTCTCATTGACCTGTACATGAGCAGTCTGTCCTACCTTTTTCCCAAGCAGAGCCTTGCCCAGAGGGCTTTCATTGCTGATGAGATTCTCCAGGGAATTACCACGCACGGTTGTCACGATTTTGTAGGTTTCCACTGAAGCGTCATCCAGAAATTCCACGGTGACACTGTTGTTGATCCCCACCTCATCCTCTGCGGACTCGTCGGAAATCACCTTTGCAGTCTTAATCATCCTCTCCAGATAACGGATACGGCTCTCATTCTGATTCTTGAACTTTTTTGCTGCATGATACTCGAAATTCTCACTCAGGTCGCCATGCGCCCTGGCTTCCTTCACATCCTCCAGAGCCTTGGGCCGCACTACCAGCTTGCGGTACTCTATCTCTTCTTCCATCTTTTTGATATCGCCGGGTGTCAGTTCATCATACATTTTAATCTTCCTCCATCCCATTTCACTGTTATTCCCTACGCCTGCACGTCGGATACCCTGCAGCTGCATCCACACCTTCCATTCCTTACACCTGCATTCCGTAGACTACGGCTACTGCCAGAATTATCTGAATAATGGCAAAGCGAAATACCGTCTGGGTATTGGACCAGCCCCAGATCTTACGCACATGGTCATGCAGAGGGGTTCTCACCTTGGTCAGAATACGAATCTTCAGAAAACGTAACAGCGCCACCTTAATCAGTCCCAGTCCGCCATCCAACAGCAGTACAAAGGCGACAGGAATATACAGCACCGGATAGCCGGATTTCAAAATCATAATGCTGATAAAGAGCCCCATAGACCTGGAGCCTGCATCTCCCATCATCAGCTTGCTGGGAGTTGCATTGAACCAGAGATACCCCAGAATACACACTGCAAACAGGAGAATCAGATAGGAACCATCCTCCTTTCCCGACACTCTGTCAATCATATAGATCGTCATAATCGTGATGATGGTAAGGGTTCCGGACAATCCATCCACACCATCCGCACAGTTCGTCACATTCACAGAGGTCCATACCAGAATCACAATCAGAATGGCGAACACCACCTTGGGGATGGTAATCTCCACATGAAACAGCGCCAGTTCAATGGTATTAGGATTGTATTTCAGATAGGTCATGGCGACCAGAGCCGCCACACACAAATCAAGAAATCCCTTTTTGTATTCTCCCCAGGGATTCTTGGAGGCATCATCCATATAACCCGTCATCATACAGATTACCGTAAGGATCAGATAAATTATAATCTCTGCATACGGCGGTACGAAAAGCAACGCTGCCGCCACATAACAAAGCACAAAGATTATTCCTGCCCCTCTGGGTTTTCCTGCGGAAAGCTTCCCATCGTGGGCGAATTCCCTTCCCCCGTCCTTGGGCAGCACCCCCTGTAGCTTACCTGTAAAAAACAGAGTTGTGCCAAAGGCAAAAATAATGCCTGCCAATGCCAGCAGGGAATCATAAGTATCAGACAACCATAAATGTAACATATTTTTACTTCTCCAATCAAAGCCTTAGACAGCAGGACCCTGTCCCACTGCTAAGGCTTATTGTAGCATACCTTGTATCATTTTAACAATGCATTTCAGGAAAACCTTACAGACTCCAGATCAAATCTGCAGCCCGGCAGGAATACCAGCTCGATTTTTCCGCTGCCGGATATTTTATCAATGGAAAAGCTCTGTGCACTGCACTCTGTGCTTCCCGTTCCCTTGAATTCCAGAATACGGTTTTCCTTGTTTCCATCCTTGTCCGTAAAGAGGATGTGAATGGTGTTGGCCGCCAGCGGCGTCTTACCGCAGATGGTAACCGTGTCAGCACCCTTCTGTCCAAAATCCATATTCTCGTACGCAACGGTAACATTGTTTCCAATCTCACGAATCACCCTGCCATCCCGACGGAAGCTGTCACCGTAGATTCTGTCTGCCTCTCCTCCATACAGAGTTTCAAAGGCCTTTTCCTGTCTGGTAAACAGGAAACCCTTGACATGAATCTTCTCCTTCAAAATCAGGCTGAAGGTCACCATGCCCTTTAGGCGCTCCGGCAGCTGATAGGTCTCCTCCTGATACACATTCCAGATGGGCGTTTTCTGATAAACCAGGGTATCCAGCAGCCTGCTGTCCTTCTCCCCTGCCTTCCCAAGCCAGAACTCAATCTCACAGGGAGAATCAGACAAAGCAAAAATAGGAAGGGTAATCTCATCCGAGCCATACTCTCCGAAATCCACGTCGGCGAATACCACACCGCTGTCTCCTTCTCTTGCGGTAGCAATTCCCTTTTCGTTTCCGTTTCCGATCTCTCCAATGGCCTCGGTAAACAACCCGGCGGATACAAACTCATAAGGATTGATACAGGCCTGTCCCAGACCTTCTGCCCGGAATTCCAGATGAGAGATCAATACGGTCTTCTCCTCATTCTTTGCAAGACAACGGACAAATATCTCACCATCCCCCAGGGCAGTCACCTTGGCCAGGTTTCTTCCCTGTGTATCCTCCACGGGTTCAATTCTGGCATAATTGGCGTCTATTCCTGCTGCTGTCACAGCCTTCCAGACAAGTGTTCTGTCTGTGGTATCCTGAGGATAGAGCATTGCTTCCACTATTATTTCTTTCTTCTCGGGTGTAAATTTCTGACCATCCAAAGTATGAATCTCCAGCTTGCGGACAGGTATCCTCGTGGGGAAGTCAGCTTTCTTCAGTTTTCTGCAGTCCTCCAGATACCTCTGAAGGATTACCGGAGACTCCCCGCTTTCTGCCGCTGCCACCACCTCTATGCTCAGGCTTGCACTCTCCAGATTCCTTCCGGATACCGTGAGCCGGATCTCGCCGGTTTCTCCCGTAGAGCCCACCACTGCAAGAAGCCTGCCGGAGAAAAGCTTTCTCACGGTTGTCTTATAATCGTCATAATCAGTACTGTCACCGTTATCCATACCTAAGATTCTGCCGGGACCGGTTAGCTCTACCTTGACATAATCCGCTGCATTTTCCACGGGATTGCCCTGTTCATCCACCGTAGATATCTCCACAAAGCACATATCCCCGCCGTCTGCCTTCAATACCCTTTTGTCTGTGACAAGCACCAGCTTCTTACTGTCCCCGAAGGAGGTGTGACTGTCTCGCGCCAGCTCCCTGCCCTCTTCATCATAAGCCACCGCAGTGATGGTGCCCGGTTCATAAGGCACCTGCCA
This sequence comes from uncultured Lachnospiraceae bacterium, assembly GCA_945621435.1. Taxonomy (GTDB): domain Bacteria; phylum Bacillota; class Clostridia; order Lachnospirales; family Lachnospiraceae; genus Acetatifactor. The sequence goes on along the minus strand of CALZBR010000011.1, from coordinate 44,656 downwards.
ATGGGCTACCAGCGACAAACCATGCTCATGATCAATGGTCTGTTTTCCCCGGGATACACCATTCAAGAAGAGCTCCACCACAGGCGCATTGGTACATGCATTTACATCGATGATCTGTCCCGGATTGAAATCCCAATAAGGGAACAGATGCACCATAGGCGCTTTCTTAACATCCGTCCATTCCGCCCGGAACACATAGTAGGAATCCTTGGGAAATCCTGCGGTATCTATCTGCCCGAAGTAGGAATTCTTGGTGTGGTATGGGGTGGGCTCCCCAATATAGTCAAAACCGGTCCAGATAAACTGTCCCCAGATATATTCCGGGTCTCTGTCATCGGTGATACATTTCTCCCAGCTCCTGGCACCCCAGCTGGTAGCGGAGTTGCCCAGGGAGGAACACTGTTCATCCTCATCCGAAAGCACCGGCTGTTTCAGCGGGAAATGATAAATTCCACGGCTCTGTACCAGGGAAGCCGTCTCGCTGCCGTACATAATCCAGTCAGGATACTTGCTGTGATGCTCCTCGTAGCAGCGCTCACCATAATTATAGCCGGCCATTTTTACGATATCGGCACATTTCTGGGCATTCTCCCATGGCATATAGTTGGAGCCGATGGTAACCCGGGCATTCCGCTTCGGATCATGCTCCTCCACTGCCGCCAGCAATCTTCTGGTAATCTCCTGTCCATGCTCATCCGCATGGGTATCGTAAATCTCATTCCCGATAGACCATAGTAACAGGCTTGGATGGTTCCTGTCTCTGCGCACCCAGCTACGCACATCCGTCTCGCACCATTCCTTGAAAAATCTGCCGTAATCGTACTCGGTCTTGGACCGCTCCCACATATCAAAGGCTTCGCTCAGAATCAATATCCCCATCCTGTCCGCCAGCTCCATAAGCTCCGGCGCAGGCATATTGTGACTGGTGCGGATAGCATTAACCCCCATCTTCTTCAGCATCTTGATCTTGCGCTCCATGGCCGGCACATGAAATGCTGCTCCCAGACAGCCCAGGTCATGATGCTCACAGACACCGTGCACCTTCACATGACGTCCGTTCAGGAAAAAGCCATGATCAGTGGTAAACTCCATGGTGCGGAAGCCAAGGGTAATCTCCTGACTGTCAATCGCCACATTCTCCCTGCCCCTGCGGCAAAGCTCCACGGTCAGCTGATAACACTGAGGATCCTCAACATCCCATAGTAAAGGATTCGGGATAAGTGCCTGAACTGTAGTCTTGCCATCCTTTACCGGCTGCCAGCCCAGGTCAGCCACAAGCTCTCCATCCTTCCACAATCTATAGAGACATCCCACATCGGAATCCATCTTTCCCGCAATCTCTGTCTCAGCCTCCAGCTGAAATCCTCCTTCACACTTTTTTGTGGTAACATAGGTTCCATCCAGCGGAAGATACACAACAGGACATACCTTCAGCCATACCTTTCGGTAGATACCTGCACCGGAGTACCATCTGCTGTTAGGGGACTGATGGCGCACTTCCACAATCACCTCATTCTTCCCCTGCCGGAGAGCTCCCGTAATGTCCATATCAAAGGTGGAATAACCGTATTTCCAGTCCCCTATTTTTTTCCCGTTGACGAAGACCGTGGAATCCATATAGACACCGTCAAACCGAAGAATCACCTTCTCCCCTCGGCCAATCCGCGCCACAATGCGCTCCAGTCCCTTAGGTACAGTCCTGCTGCCATCTCTTCCATCGTCCTGGGGCGTACCTTCAAGATTCATCTTCATTCCCAGATCATCAATCTCTCCGGTAGAAATCTCGAACTCCTTCTTGTACCAGCCACAGCCATCCCTATACAGATTCTTAGCATCATAAATCAGCCAGTCATGAGGCAGTTCTACCGGAACGAACCTGGTCTTCTGTCGCTCCAATTCCCCTATGGTAGTATTCAGCTCTGTCCTCAGAAATGTCCAATTACCATAAAAAGGTATTACATTCCCCTTCATAGATTACCCTCCCAAAATTTCAGAATACTTGTATTTATTCTACCACATTTTCGTCCTTCTGTCATCAACATTGTAAAATTGTCACTCTTCTATTATTCTTCTGTTTCACCATCTATCCCGTCAACTTTAATTCTGCTGCCGATTCTTCCTTCCCCACTCCCCGACTTAACATCATTTCCGCTTTCCGTGCGGTATTCTTCTCTCATTCTTCTGTTGACGTTTTCCACCTCTTCCAGGAATCCCATGGCAGACAGTCTCAAGGCTCCCTCTCCCCAGATGATCATTTGCTCCAGGGCATCGGAGGTAGCTACCGTAACATCATATTTTTTCCCGATTTTGTGAACTGTCTTTTCAATGTACTGATCAGCAGTTTCTGCCTCTCTGGTGTAAACCACATAAATATTATGATATTTCTGTACAGAGCCGGGATTGCCCTTCACCTTATAGGCATCATACACAAGAATCAGAGTGGCTCCATGATATCCCTGAAAATTGCAACAGATATCCATAAGTCTGTCCCTGGCACTGTCCATGTTAATCTCCGCAAGGCTCCGAAGCTCCTCCCAGGCAAAGATAATATTGTATCCGTCTACCAGGAAATAGGACTCCTTCTTTCCCTTCCCGGATTTTGCATTTCCACCGGCTTTTTCACTTCCATTGCTTACTGCCTCTCCGTTTCCCTGTGCCGGCTCCCCATCCTGTACCGGTTTTCCGTCACGCACCGTTCCCGTCACAGTACTCCCGTTGTTCCTGCGGTGTACGCGATAAGGCTCATAATCGCTGTCGCTTTTCCCATAGGTACGCCGGAAAATCTCATCGATTTCTTCCCTGGTGATATAGTCCGGGCGTCCCTGTCCGGTCTGGCTCACGGTTCTACCCGTCACGTTCTTATCCGTCCCCTTACTGTCCACGCCGTTACCGCTCATCCCCCGGTTTTCCATCGTGAATCCGCCATCGTATGACAGTTCTTCCGCATCGGGCTCATAATCACTCTCCAAGTGCGCATATTCCGGCACCAGCTCCCAGTTGACCAAAAATCCCGCACCATGTGCGCAGAACACGGAGGAAGCGGGATTCTCCAAATCCCCCTCCGGATCATAACCAATATTTGCAATCACTTCCTCTGAATTGTGACAGGGTTCGTACCCCTTTAAAGTACAGGAAAGTCTGCCCCGACCACCTGTGTAGGCGCTAAGCTCACGCTGGTATTCTCTGAAAGTCGCCACAGGCACACTTCCCGTCAGAATACTCATCTCCCCCTCCGTCACCGGCGTTGCAAAATCTCCACACAGGCGCTTCACATCGGACATTGCCCTTCCCAGCTGCCCCGTGGGAAGCTCCATGGTAAAGGCAAACACCGGTTCCAGCAACACACTTCTGCACTGCATCAGCCCCTGCCGCAGCGCCCTGTAGGTAGCCTGTCTGAAATCACCACCCTCTGTATGCTTGAGGTGTGCCCTCCCTGTCAACAATGTAATCTTCACGTCAGTCAACGGAGAACCTGTTAAAACACCGAGGTGGGTTTTTTCCTCCAAATGAGTAAAAATAAGGCGCTGCCAGTTCCGATCCAGCTTGTCCTCACTGCAGCCTCCGCCGAAGGTGATGCCGCTGCCGGGTTCTCCGGGCTCTAACAACAAATGTACCTCCGCATAATGCCGCAGAGGCTCAAAATGCCCGATTCCCACCGCCGGTGTGGCAATGGTTTCCTTATACAGGATGCTGCCGCCGTCAAACTCCGCTTCCAGTCCGAATCGTTCTGAGAAAAGGCATTTTAACACCTCTGTCTGAACCTCTCCCATGACCTGCACGTGAATCTCTCCGGTGCTTTCTCTCCAGCACACATGGAGCTCCGGCTCCTCTTCCTCCAGGGTACGAAGCTGTCCCAGCACCTTTACCGCATCTGCCCCCGGTGGCAAAACCAACCGATAAGTAAGCACCGGTGCCAGCATCGGCTGACTGTTCTCCCCTTCATACCCAAGCCCCTGTCCTGCAAAGGTCCGGCCAAGTCCCGTTACTGCGCAGACCCCACCGGCCTCCACACAATCTGTCTGCTGAAAACCGGCTCCGCCGTAGATTCTGATAGCATCCGCTTTTTCCTCCCAGATCTCATCTGGATTGGCCGCACTGGCGGCATTGCCCAGAGGCATTTTGACCCGCAGCGCTCCGCCGGTTACCTTCAAATGGGTCAGGCGATTGCCCGCAGTATCTCTGGTGATCTTGAATACCCTGGCTCCGAATTCCTCCGGGTATTCCTTGTAAATCGTATACCGGCAGAGTCCCTCCAGCAACTCCTCCACGCCCTCCAGACGCAGGGCAGATCCAAAATAGCAGGGAAAGACCTGACGCTTTGCAACCGCCTCAGCAATGGTCTTCCCGGACACTTCGCCCTGTTCCAGATATTCCTCCATGAGAGGTTCACTGCACATAGCCAGTCCGTCAAAGTAAGCCTCTCTGTCCTCTTCCGCCGGACTGCCGAATTCCCGACAGCCGCCGCTAAATTTATTCTGCAGCTCCTGCAACAGCTTTTCCCTGTCTGCCCCGGGCTGATCCATTTTGTTAACAAAGAGAAATGTCGGAATACTATATTTCTCCAACAGCTTCCAAAGCGTAGCGGTATGCCCCTGGATTCCGTCGGTGCCACTGATGACCAGAATACAATAGTCCAGCACCTGCAGGGTCCGCTCCATCTCCGCCGAAAAATCCACATGTCCCGGTGTATCCAGCAGAATCATTTCCCGCCCCTGCCAGGACAGATTGGCCTGCTTGGAAAAGATGGTGATTCCTCTCTGCCTCTCCAGGGAAAAATTGTCCAGGAAGGCATCCCCGTGGTCCACTCTGCCAAGCTTTCTCAGGGAACCGGTGGTATACAGCATCGCCTCCGACAATGTAGTTTTTCCCGCATCCACATGGGCAAGAATCCCGATACAGATTTGTTTCCCCAGCATTTCATGCTCCTTTCCCGACACCGAAAACACAGGATACTTCAAGATGCCGATTGAAGGGCAATCACCGCATCTTATACAGTTTTCTTACAGGATATCGATATATTCCCCTGCCAGCGCTTTGTTCATGCTGCGTACCGCGCAGAATTTGCCGCACATACTGCAGGTATCGCTGTGGTCGTCCTCAGGTTTTCTGCTGTCTCTGATTTCTTTTGCCGTCTTGGGGTCCAGGGCACAGGCGAACTGCTCATCCCAGTCCAGATTGCGTCTGGCATCCGCCATTCTGTCGTCAATGTCTCTTGCCCCGGGGATTCCCTTTGCGATATCTGCCGCATGGGCAGCAATCTTGGAGGCGATGATTCCCTGTTTTACGTCCTCTACATTGGGCAGAGCCAGGTGCTCTGCAGGCGTCACATAGCAAAGGAAGGCTGCGCCGCTCATGGCGGCCACGGCACCACCGATTGCTGCGGTGATATGGTCATAGCCGGGTGCTATATCCGTCACCAGAGGTCCCAGTACATAGAAAGGCGCTCCCATACAGATGCTCTGCTGTACCTGCATATTGGCTGCCACCTGGTTCAGGGGCATATGCCCGGGACCCTCTACCATGACCTGCACATTTTTTGCCCAGGCGCGCTTTGTCAGCTCGCCCAGACGCACCAGCTCCTCAATCTGACAAACATCCGTAGCATCTGCCAGGCACCCGGGACGGCAGGCGTCTCCCAGGGAGATGGTAACGTCATATTCCGCACAGATCTCCAGAATCTCATCATAATACTGATAAAAAGGATTCTCCTCTCCCGTCATGCTCATCCAGGCAAACACCAGACTTCCGCCACGGCTGACGATGTTCATCTTACGCTTGTGCTCCTTGATCTGCTGAATGGTCTTCTGCGTAATTCCGCAGTGCAGCGTCACGAAGTCCACACCATCCTCCGCATGAAGTCTTACCACATCAATAAAATCCTTGGCTGTCAGAGTCGCCAGGTCTCTCTGATAGTGAATCACGCTGTCGTACACCGGCACGGTACCGATCATCACGGGACACTCCCCGGTCAGCCTGCGTCTAAAAGGCTGCGTATTGCCGTGGCTGGAAAGGTCCATGATTGCCTCTGCTCCCAGCTCCACCGCACTCATCACCTTCTGCATTTCGATATCATAGTCCTTGCAGTCTCTGGATACGCCCAGGTTCACGTTAATCTTGGTGCGAAGCATGCTGCCCACGCCCTCAGGATCCAGACAGGTATGGCGTTTGTTGGCGCAAATAGCCACCTTGCCCTCCGCTACCAGTCCTCTCAGCTTTTCCACTTCCATCTTTTCCTTTTTTGCCACGATTTCCATCTGTGGTGTGATAATACCCTTCCTTGCCGCATCCATCTGTGTGGTGTATTCCATCATCATTTCTCCTTTTCACTTTGGAGGATAAACCTCGTTTTTTATACTCTTAATATCCTTGGCAGATTTGACCCGGTATCTTCTCAAACAGACCATCTCAATGAGAGGGATACAATTTATAGATATGATTCAAAGGTCCCGATCCCTTACCAAGGTTCAATCCGTCTTCCAACGCTCCCGACAAATACTCCTTTGCCGCTGCAACCGCTTCCTCCAGACTCCTTCCCTTCGCCAGATTGGTGGCGATGGCGCTGGAAAGGGTGCATCCGGTACCATGGGTATTGGGATTGTCTATTTTTCTTCCCCGGAACCATTTCCCGCCCTCCGGGCTCCACAGGTAATCGTTGGCATCGTTCAGGCTGTGACCACCCTTGCACAACACATTACAGCCGTACTCCCTGCCGATTTTCTCTGCTGCCCGTTCCATATCTTCCGGACGATGTATGGACATTCCGGACAGGATCTTCGCCTCCGGTATATTGGGGGTTACCACCTCCGCCAATGGCAGAAGCACACTGCACAGGGTATCCAGTGCCTCTGTCCGTATCAGGGAAGAACCGGAGGTTGCCACCATCACCGGATCTACCACGATATGCCTCGGCTGATATTGTCTCAATTTTTCCCCAATCTTTTGAATCAGCTCCGGCGAAGACACCATGCCGATTTTTACGGCATCGGGAAAAATATCCGTAAACACCGCATCCAGCTGTGCTCCCAGAAACTCCGGTGTCACCTCCAGAATCCCCGTCACTCCTGTGGTATTCTGAGCTGTCAGTGCCGTGATGGCAGTCATGGCATAAACGCCGTTTGCCTCCATGGTCTTGATATCCGCCTGGATTCCTGCCCCTCCGCCGGAATCACTGCCTGCAATTGATAATGCTGTCTTCATGCTTTTCCTTCCTGCTCTTTCGCTCTCATTCATCTGCTCCGTTGCTTCCTCGTCCTGTCCCACTCTCTGCCATTCTATCCGAAGCCAGGCGCAGTCTCTCGGTCGCCCGCCCGATATTCTCCGCTCCGAAAATGGCAGACACCACTGCAACGCCATCCACGCCGCTGCCTGTCAGCTTTTCTATGTTGTTCTCCTGGATTCCTCCGATGGCAACCACCGGTATTTCCACTGCCCTGCAGATGTCACACAGAGTCTCATAGGACATGGCAGTGACATTGGTCTTGGTAGCAGTACCAAATACTGCTCCTACCCCCAGATAATCCGCGCCGTTTTTCACTGCCGTCAGAGCTTCCTCTACATTGTGGGCAGACACACCGATGATTTTATCCGGTCCAAGCTTCGCCCGCACTTCTCCGGCCTGCATATCCTCCTGTCCTACATGGACTCCGTCGGCATCACAGGCAAGGGCGATCTCCACATTATCGTTGATGACAAAGGGTACACCATAGGAATGGCACAGCTTCTTCAACACCTTTGCTTCTTCCAAAAAAGCTGTCTCATCCAGATTCTTTTCCCTGAGCTGTACAAAGGTAACACCATGCTGCAACGCCTCCTCCACCTGCTCATATAGGTTTTGTTTTCCTGTCCATGCTCTGTCCGTCACAGCATACAGACGCATCATTTCCTTAACGCACTTCATATCTGATTCCCTGCTCCAATTCCTCCGGTGTGACTCTGCACACCTCATCTATGATATAATTTCCATAGGTGACATTGCCAAAGTCATTGCCCATACGTCGGAAAGCTCTTTCCCCACAAAGTCCCATCAGTCCTGTTGCGGCGGCTGCTGCCTCCAGGGCTGCCTCGGGATTTGCCGCCACATAAGCTGTAGTCATCGCGGACAGCTGACAGCCCGTGCCGGTCACCAGTCCCATGGAGGGATGACCGTTTCTGATGCAATACGCAGTCATTCCGTCAGTGATAATGTCAATCGTCCCGGTCATGGCTACTATTGTCTTTTTCTCAGCTGCACAAGCTTTGGCAAGTGCCACAGCTTGTGACAGATTCTCCTCCGTCACCCGGTCTGCCCCATCGGCATCCACGCCGCGCAGATTCACATCACTCCCCGCAAGAATCTTTATCTCTGAAACATTCCCCCGAATCACGGTAAAATGTATCTCTTTCAATAGCCTTTCCACAGTTTCTTTACGAAACCCGGAAGCGCCCACGCCCACGGGATCCAACAGCACCGGACTCCCCAGCGAATTCGCCTTTTTCCCTGCAGCCAACATGGATGGAATCGTACGACTGCTCAAGGTTCCGATATTGATGTTCAGCCCGCTGCAAAGAGCGGTGATTTCCTCCACTTCCTCCGGATCATCTGCCATAATGGGAGAAGCACCGCAGGCCAGTAAAATATTAGCACAGGCATTTGCCGTCACATAATTGGTAATATTGTGAATCAGCGGTTTCTTTTCCCTGACCCTCTCCATCCTTTCCTTCCACATCTCTGTTCCCTACTTTCAATTGCTTTTATTTCCGATTGAGTTCTCCTTGCATCTTCTTCAGCACCCCTGTTTTCTGCAGGGAGAAAAACAGCATTCCTGCCAATACACAGCCTCCTGCAGTAGAAATCAGAAACGGTACTACATATACATAAAATGCCAACTCTGCAGCTGATTTGCCCAGGAAGACAATAGCGACGGGATAGGCACACAACCCTCCCAGCACAGAGGTACCAAAGAGTTCCCCCGCCAATGTAGGCAGCAGTTTTTTAAACTTACGATACATCAATCCGCACAGCAATGCGCCAAACATACTTCCGGGAAAAGCCAGCAGACTTCCCAGGGCAAAGAGATTCCTCAGCAGACTCGCCAGAAAAGCCACCACCAGACCATACCATGGTCCCAGAAGCACAGCACAGATTACATTCACCAGATGCTGTACCGGAGCACACTTGCTCCCAAATATCGGAAAGGAAAACAAACTTCCAACTACTGCCACTGCACACAGGATTCCGGCTATACACATCTTTTGCACATTAATTTTTTTCATTTTCATCCATCTCCTATGAAATAGGCTTTCTCGGTTTCTATGCAATAAAAAGAGGAGACACCTGACCGGGGTCTCCAAAATCGCTGTTGCTGATTATGTCTTCCTACGGCGGCATTACCCGCATCAGGTTATAGGGTCGAAGCTAAACGCTTCCTCTCAGCCTGCTCCACAAGCTCCCCTGCTTATTTTATTTCCGTATTTTGTTTTCATGTTTTCGTTCCTGCTCATTATAACATATCACCCAAACTTTTCAATGTATTTTGCAGATTTTCTTCGGTGATTGTTCTGACGTGATTGTTCAACCGTGATTGTTCTACTGTGATTGTAATCACATTTACAATCCTCCCTCATATTGTGCCAGTCTCCTTCTTAATTCCTGCAATTTCTCTTCCTTCTGCTCTAACCGTCCACCCAACTCCTTCATTAAGCTGTTTTGTTCTTCAATCATCCTATCCTTCTTCAGCATGTCCTGCTCGTAGCTTTCGATCATTTCTTCTTTCTTCTGAAGTCGGTGAAGATATGTATCAATCGTCAGATCTCTTTCCTGTATCCTGTGTTCCATGGTATTGATGTCCAGCCGGTGCATGATTCTGGCTTCACAGGTCTCCTGTACACTTCTGTCTCCCGACAGCCGGCTTGCCGTGTTTACCAGGGATTCCATTCTCTCATTGTTCTTTGCAATCATCCGCAGCTCCTCCCAAGTCTTCGCTTTAAAAGCTTTGTCCAGTAATGCCGTCAGCAGTCCCTTGAGCGCAAACAAGTCCTTCTGTAGCCCGTACTTTGCCAGGAAATCATTCATCAGGGTATACTTCGTCTTCCCTGTAACAGATTCCTCCAGCTGCTTTCTGAGTGCCGGGTCCGTGATGTACGGTGTGTCAATATTTTGTGCCATGATAACCTCCTTCGCAGGAGAAGCGGTCACAAACATGACATACCGGCATGTGGTACATATCCGCACTCACATCCGAATGATTGTCTCCTGCTTTTTCTTTCATAGAATTATTTGATTAGAAGTAAAAGCAAGATACGATTCAGACTTTAGTTTCATTTAGACTTAAAATATAGAATTGTCTTATTTGATATATTCTATTTTTATATCATAATATCTCGTTGTTATATAAAACACAACTGTTTTTTACTTTTTATAATACAAAAACTCGCCGTGACAAAGGGCGCTCCTCGTGACAAAAGCCCCGTCCCTACTGCAGAAATTCTTTTGCCGTCTCCCCGGCATTCGTATTCTTCAAAAACACCACATTGAACTCATGTGCTCCTGTCAAAGGAGGGCAGGTAAAGTGGCTGAGTCCCGAATCGTCCTTCACCACCGCCTCATACAAAAAACTAATCCCATATCCCTCCGACACCAGCGCCTTAATGATGTCAAAGGAGCTGATACAGGTCTGATCTGCGAAAGCCTGAAGATTGTACCCTGCATCGGCCAGCTCCCGCTCCAGGATGCCCCTGGTGCCGGACCCGCATTCCCGCAGAATCACACGCTCCCGAAACACCTCTTCCAGCGGAACCTGTTTCCCTGCAAAGGGATGATTTGCCGGACAGATACCGATATAGGGTTCCTTCCGAAACAACCGGCAATCATAATGCCGTTTGTCAAAAACTCCCTCCAGGATAACAAAATCAAGTTTTCCCTGATCAAGCAGCTCCAGCAGTCTGGCGGTGTTGTCCACAAGGACTTCCAGCTGATTCTCCGGCTTTTCCAGGAACCTTCGGATGTAAGGGAGCAGCACATACTGTCCGATGGATTTGGTTGCGCCTACCCGTAGAAGTGTTTTGGGCTTCTCATGAAGTCTGTCCAGAAGACCTTCCTCGTTGTATCGCAGGGACTCCGCGTACTGCTCCAGAATTTCCCCCTGCCTGGTCTTATGCAGATGACGGCCGGAATAGCGAAACAGTGTGACCCCGTACTGGCTCTCCAACGCCCGGATATGCTTGCTGACAGCGGGCTGCGACAGGTTTAAGAGCTCTGCTGCCCTCCCGTAATGCATGGTATGACAAAGTGTCAGAAATGTTTCAAGCTTTTGTTCCATCCTCTTCTCCTATCCATAACTTTTTGGAATGAATCTATTATTTTCTATGTCTTTATTTTATCATACAACAATGATAATATGAATCGAAAAATGAAATTCTTTCCGGAATAAAAATAACGAAAGGGAAAAAAGACATGATTAAGAAATTAACCTCTCTGATTCCGGGCATCCTGCTTGCCCTTGGAATCGCAGCCATTGCGAGACTTCTGGAGAATCTTGAAACCTCCGCCGGATTACACATTATCGGTGCTTCCGTCATTGCCCTGTTCATCGGCATGATCATCAATGCCTTTTGGAAGCCGGGCAAGGCAACCACTCCGGGGATCAGATTCACCTCAAAGAAACTGCTGAAATTCGCTATTATCCTGCTTGGTGCCAGCCTGAATATCGGCACCGTATTAACTGTGGGACGTTTCTCCCTGACAGTTATGCTCTTCACTCTCGCCACCTGTTTCGGTCTGGGCGCACTGATTGGAAGGGCTCTTGGTCTCAATTGGAAGACCAGCAGCCTGATCAATGCCGGCACCGGAATCTGCGGCGGCTCTGCCATCGCTGCCATCGCTCCTGTCATTGAGGCAGACGACACCGACATCGCCTACGGCATGTCCGCCACCTTCCTGTTCGACACCATCATGATTGTAGTTTTTCCTATCCTCGGTCAGTGGATGGGGCTGTCCGACGCTGCCTTCGGTCTGTGGGCAGGCACCGCTGTCAATGATACCTCCAGCGTAGTTGCTACGGGCTACGCCTTCAGCGAAGCAGCAGGAGACTTTGCCACCATGGTAAAACTGACCAGAACCTTGTCCATCATTCCTGCCGTACTGGTATTTGCTGCCATCAGCCTGCACTTCAAGAGAAAACAGAACGCTGAGAGCAACGCAGTTAAGGTCAGCATCAAATCCATCTTCCCCTGGTTTATTTTGGGCTTTATCGGCATGTCTGTGTTGGCAAGCTTTGAACTGTTGCCTGTGACACTTATTTCCACCATGAAGTCCGTCAGCAAGTTCCTGATGGTTGCCGCACTTGGAGCCATCGGCCTAAACACTGATTTTAAGAAGCTCTGCCGTTCCGGCGCGAAGCCCATGCTTCACGGCTTTATCGTATCTCTGCTTGTGGTGCTGGTAGCCATCGCGGTAGAATATGTGATGGGAATTGCTCCTCAGGGGACCTTATAAGGTCCTCTGAAGGTTATAGCGCTCCTGCAGGTATCGCAGCATATTTTCTTTGGATGCATTTTTATTGTATATTCTCATACCTATACCCGGAATCTTACGTTTTTCAGCTTGTCCAGGCATAATCTATTCCTCTCCGAGTATTTTGATAACTGCAGTATTGGCGTAGGTAAGTGGCACGTTATGAATGAAAAAACAATTCCGTCTATGGGTGCATACAGTGTTTCCAGAATTTCCCCTTCATATTGCTGATGATAGAATCTGCAATGCTGTTATCAAAGGGATATCTGCGTAAAAAATCCTCCTTGGAGGTATAGATATTGGGAATATCCAGAAAGATGAAATCCTCAGGTACTACCCCGTCCTTTACGATTTTCTTTTCCGAATAAATATCCTTCAGAAACAAATTGAGAGCTAAAACTCTCTGTTTCAGCCCTCTTTCCAACATTTCAAATTCGGAATGCTCAATGATCCTCGGTATGGAATCAAAGGGAAATAACTGTTCCTTAAAAGTGTTATTCTTGTAGATTCCGAATTTTACTCCGTTACGGGCTAACAAATCATTGATTTTATCTGTCTGCTGAAGTAACGCTCGCTCCTGCTTCATTTTGTTGGTTCTCCTTTTCTCATCAGTATTACGAGCGCAGATAAGGTAACAAAAAAGGCGTTCCTACACGGAACGCCCTTGCTCTCATCTATGCGGTAAGCATATCATGGTATTCTTATTTTGTCAATCGAAAACTGCTTTCGGATTCATGGTTATACCTGCTATGTATTCTCAATATTCCCTGCAGAGTTTCTCTAATATGTTAAAATCATTTGTTCTCTTGGCGAGAGGAGTTGTAACTCCATTATGCTTTTTGTGACTGTATACAATCTCAGCATTTTTGCGGATACGGTTCTTTTGTCTGTTAACTTCACGGCTTTCAGCTTGAAGTAAGTAACGGTAACTTGCATTTTTTTCTTTGTTTATATCAATATCCACAATCTGGCTATCCGGAACAGGTATCATGTTGTTGAGGTTGATAACTGCATAATCCTTTATTTTGATAAAATCCACACCTTCCTTCATCTGCTTATGTTTATCTTTGAACGAAGACAATGGTGCAAAGTATTTTATTCCCTTTACTTCAAAAACAATACCGATATATTTTCGTTTGTCCTTACCATCCGCTTGAAAAAAATGTGTTTTTGATAATTGCTCAAGTATTTTATGTATTCACTTTTAACTTCGTAAATTCTTATGTTATTCCTCATATGAATACCTTTCTTTGTAAAGAAAATGGTAGAGACCAAGTAGCCTCTACCATCTGTTAACTCGCTCATTTCAGGGCTGTGCATCACCCGCTTATAACTCGCTCATTTATTAGGCTGTGCATCACCTTCTACAGATAGTATACTATTTGTTTGACATATTAGTCAACACAATTTTTTGTAGATTAATAAGACTTTATCAATGATTACATTTATTTTTGCTGTACAATCAGCCTTTCTGCATTCAGCACTTCTCCAAGGTCTGAGAGTGGAAATACAGATTATCTTTTACTTCTGCACCTAAAACCCATTGACCGTTTTCGTCTTTATTATCTTCCAACCACTTAACAACAAAACCAAGCTTTTCTTTTGCCAATTTATATCCGGCAAAATCTAAGGCAACTTCGTTTTGAGGTTGAAATATCATAACCCATGTAGATAACATTAATTTCGTAAATAAATCCCAATGGCTATAGGTTTTCAATGGTTAATCATTAATTATGTACGCTCCTTTGTATTTATGGCGCTGGACGTAAAAAAGGCGAAATCAATAGAAAAGCATTGCTGAACAACATATCCGAATACATAAAATGTTGTTCATTAAACAGAATTTTCAGATATTGAACTGATTCTCAGAGAAATGGTTCAGTTAAGGCTGATTGAAGATTAAGAGATGGTTCGGCTATTAGAAAATCATGTCAGAAACTTTTGACCCCAACATCGTGCCGAGATGCCGGGATCAAAAGCATCGTCCCCGATGCTACACGGCAAGTACCAGTAACACCGCAACAACTATCATCATTGACGCATATCCCATGGCCATACGCATAACATCTTTTTTGATTTCATTGATACCTTTGCTTTCCATTTTCGTAGTCCTTTCATTGTTCATTTCTTATGTTCACATCCTATCATTGAGCATGACTTCTGAAAGCAAAATCTGACACATGACATGTGTATTGGTATGAATGACCTGTTTATCAGTTATTTATCGTCTGTCATATCACCTTTTCTAAGTGAAACGAATAAAGCATCTTCCCCTTCACAGGTTTTCCCATGATATTCTGCAGAGCCTCGCTGTAGTAGTCCAACTGGCTCTCATAGCGGTTCTTCAGTTCTTCCATGGTAGCTACCGCGTCTGTCTTGTAGTCCAAGAGCACCAGCCCGTCCTCTTCCTCGAAAAATACGTCTATGATACCCTGTATCAGCACATTCTCCGATTCCGGATAATCCTCATTCAGGCGCTTCGCACTGATGCCAAGTACAAAGGGCTGCTCCCGGTACAGCTTTCCCGCCTGATCCGCCTTCCATATGCGAAGCGCCAGCTCCGACTGTAAAAAGTGTACCAGTTTCTTCAGACTCACAGCCTCATAGTATTCCTTCTTCAGCCGCCCGCTCTTCACTGCCTCCTGCAGAAAGGACTCCAAGCTTTGTGTCAATTTCTCCGCCTCCTGCAGGAGTTGTTCGAGATTTTCTCTCTGCTGGGCCTCACCGCTGTCAGAATACACCTTTTCAAAATCCAGTATCTCCATCACTCTGTGGTAGGCATTTCCGCGCACGGTGCCGCTGATTTTCTCCTCGCCCCTGCGGAAGGCGGGTATGTAAGCCTCCACCTCTTTTTCCTCGAAGGCGTGATACGCTGCCTCGTCCTTATCCGCCATGGCTGCGATCTTCAACTCAGATACCGTAGTCTTGGTATAGAGCCCCTCCAGATTCCGGTGGGGATAGACACGGGATAGATTCTGCTGCAATCTGTCCAGAAGCTCCGGATCCGGATGTTCGGCCGCTTCCAGCAGCCTCTCCTTGCGCTCTCCCATTTCCAGCTGTTCTCTGAGCTCCCCCGCAAACAACTCCTCCTGGCCAAGTACCCTCACCTGCAAACCTGTATTGGCGGCAATGGGAAGCAGCATGTCCAGAAAACCTCCTGCCTCTGTAAACTCGGAAAAGGAAAGCTGCTTTCGGGGATTCTCCCGATACTGATCCCAGCTTTCCGCCGCCTTTCCCAGCGTAGCCGTGAGAATCAGCTTCTCCCTGGCTCTGGTCATTGCCACATAAAGGACGCGCAATTCTTCTGCCAGGCTGTCCTGTCTTAACTTCGCCCCAAGAACCGTTTTCCGAAGGGATTTGTTGCGAAGCCTTCTCTCCGGATCAACATAGTCCGTGGCAAGCCCCAGATCCATATCCAGAATCAGGGATTGGCTGGTATCCTGTAGATTGAATTGTTTTCCAAGGCCTGCCACAAAGGTCACCGGGAACTCCAGACCCTTGCTCTTGTGGATGCTCATGATGCGCACAACATCCGCATTCTCATCCAGAGTATCTGCCTCACCATAATCCACTTCATATTTTTCCAGCTGCTCTATATACCGCACGAAATGGAACAGTCCGAAATAACTGCTTTTCTCAAAATCCGAGGCTCTGGTAAGGAGCATCTCTACATTGGCACGGCGCTTTCCCCCGGCGGGCAGGGCAGTCACATAGTTCAGATAGTTAAAATCTGTCACCAGCTTTGTCAGCAGTTCTCTCACGGGCATGTAAATCGCACATCTGCGATATTGCTCCAGCATGCTGACAAAGTGTTCCGTTTTTTCTGAGCCAAAGTGCTTTACCGCCTGATACAGGCTTTCTTCCCTGCAGCCACTGCGTATGGCAGCGATTTCATCCTCCGTAAAACCTCCAAAGAGGGATTTCATCACACCAAACAAGGGGATATCCTGCTCCGGATTGTCCAGCACCCTGAGCAGCTGTAAGAGCTCCTGCACCTCCGTGGCACTGAAATATCCGCTCTTGGTGGTGATAAAAACAGGAATCCCTTCTTCTTCCAGAACACCTTTGAATTCTTCATCCCAACCGCTGTTGGTGCGGAGCAATATGACCATGTCGGAATATTTCACGGGGCGCAGACTGCCGCTGCCTTTATCCGTCACCAGGAAGCTCTTTCGAAGCTCCCTGATCCGGTCTGCAATCGCCATGGCCTCCAGTTGTTTTGCGTTATATTCAGACTCTTTATCCGGCTTCTCCACCAGCAGCAGCTCGCTCTCGTTTCCTCCCTGTTCGGGATAAGACGCCCCGGGATACAGTGCTGCTTTCTCATCGTACGCAACGCCTCCGGTCTCCCTGCTCATCAGGGCGAAAAACACCTCATTCACCGTATCGATGACCTGTCTGCGGCTGCGGAAGTTCTTACTCAGGTCAATACGCACACGATTGCCGCTATCCTCATAGGCTTCATATTTTTCCAGGAAGAGCTCCGGTCTTGCCAGTCGGAACCGGTAAATGCTCTGCTTCACGTCCCCTACCATGAAGCGGTTGAAATGCCCTTCTTCCTCGCCGGATACGGCAGCCAGCAGATACTCCTGCACCAGGTTGCTGTCCTGATATTCGTCGATGAGTATCTCTGCAAAATGCTGGCGATATTCCAGCGCCACATGGCTGGGAGCAATTCCTGTTTCCGTTTTCTTCAGCAGGATGTCCAGGGCAAAATGCTCCATATCGGAAAAATCAATTACCTTCTTTTCCTGCTTGGCAGCCTGCATTCTCTGTCGGAATTCCTGGGTCAGATGGATCAATGTCACCACCGGTCCGGCACAGGCCTTGCCCTGCTCTGCGGCCAGCTCCAGCGGGGTGGCAAAGTATTTTTTTGCCATACCCTGAATGCTTTCCTTGACCTCTGTCCGCAGGTCTGCAGCCCGCTTGCGTTTGGAAGCGGAGACACTCTCGTCCTTCTTGCCGGACAATCTGCCGAAGCTGATGGCAGGCAACCTTTCCGCAAATTCCTGCAAACTGACGCAATGCTTCAGCCTTTCAAGCTGCTCCAGTTCCCCCTCCACCATTTCCCCGTACATGTAGGGACCATCAGGCTCCTCGCAAAGCTTCCGGACCTGCTGCATCTTCTCCGTCAGTCCCTCCACCATAGTCTCCAGATAATGCTGCAGGAACTTACCATAATCGCTGGCACAGATCTCCTCCACGGTACCTGCCCCATAGTCATGTTTCCGCTCCTCTAACCACTCCTCAGGCCAGGGGAAAGCGGATGCATAGCCGGAGAGTGTCAGAATATGCTTCTCCAACACACTCTCCTTTCCTCCGTGGCAAAAGAATTCCACACAATGCTGAAACTCCTCGTTTTCAGAGGCAAAATGTTCCTCCAGCATTTCCTGCATCACATCCTGCCTCATCAGCTTGATCTCCCCCTCGTCCGCAATGCGGAAGGCGGGGTCCAGACCGATTTCATTAAAATGATTTTTCAACAGGTACAGGCAAAAGCTGTCGATGGTAGTGATCTGGGCATTATGCAAGAGCGTCATCTGTCTCTGAATATGCTCTGATTCCGGACATTCTTCCAGCTTGGCCGCTATTCTCGCCGCCACACGCTCTCTCATCTCCGCCGCTGCAGCATTGGTAAAGGTAACCACCAACAGTCTGTCGATATCGATGGGATGTTCTTCATCGCACACAAGCCCGGCGATGCGCTCTGTCAAAACAGCCGTTTTACCGCTGCCTGCGGCAGCGGATACAAGCACATTACAATTTCTCGTATCAATGACTCTTTGTTGCTCCTCCGTAAATTTAACCGCCATCTGCTCACACATTTCCTTCCTGCATTCTGCGCATGATTTCTTCTGAGGAAAGATCCTCCAGCTTTCTCTTTTTACATCCCGGTATGGCAGTTTCAAAACCGCATACCTTTTGAAAGGCACACCAGGTACATGCCTCCTCGCTTCCCTTTTCATAGGGGTTCAGGGAAATATTCCCCTCCAGTATCTCCTTGCCGATATCCGCTATTTTCCGGCTGACATAATCGGAGATTACCTGTAATTCTTCTCCGCTCATCACAGAAGATCTGGCGCTAAAGCTGCCGTCCTTGTTCCGCTCTACCGGAATCACGTCGGATTTATTCTCCATCTCGCCGTCCAGACGCTCCACGATTCCGGGCTCACTGCTTACCACGCCTTTCATCCGAAGCTGCTTTTCAATCAATTCCCGCAATTCATCTTCCCCCAATTCCACCGGGGATTCCACTGCGGGGTCATCCACATGATAATAGAGAAGGGCAGCCGGAATCACCTCCTTCCGGGGGTGTTTCTTCTTCTCATATTCCAGGGCGGCATTCATATAGACCACCAGCTGGAGCTGTAAACCATAGTACAGGGCGGCCAGGTCAAAATGCTTGTCGCCGGACTTGTAATCCACTACCTTGACCAGTACCCGCTCCTCATCCTCCGCAATGTCCACGCGGTCGATTCTGCCCCGCAGTCGCATCCTTTCCTCCCCGGTCAGTGACAGGTGAATGTCATCCAGAGAAGCCGCCGAGCGGAAGGAAAGCTCATAGGCATCTGGATGAAAGCTTCCTTTTTTCAGCTGCTTTTGAATCGTCATGACTGTTCTGGTCAGAATCCTGCCCATTCTCCTGATGGCATACTCGTTGCGGCTGCTGCTGTACAAGACCGTATTCCCATAGGATGCCGCACATTCCTCCAGGGCTTTTTGCACCGTCTCTCCGGCAAAGGCTTCCGGAAAATCGAACCAGGTATATCCGCCTTCTGACATTTTTCCTGCAAAATTTTCCAGTACCTCGTGATATACATTTCCCAGATCCACGCTCTCAAAGGCAAATTCCTTCCTCTCCCGGAGGCTCAGACCATACTGCAGGAAATGCCGGTAAGCGCAGGCCGCATAGGTCTCCAGACGGCTCACACTGTTCTCTAATACCGTTCCGTACAGAGCTCTCGCAACCACAGCCGACAAACCGTTTTCCTCATATCTCCTGAAGGCTGCATCAAATAAAATATCGCGTGTTTCTTTTAATTCATTTTGCCCATAAGCGCTAAACAAGGCAATGATTTCTTTCTCTCTCTGCTCATCAATACATCCTGACACATATTCTCGCAATCCCTCTGCAAGATATCCTGCACCTTCCCGGCCGGTAACCACCTGTTCTATAGCACTTCGCAGTTCCGGGTGCTCTGTTTCCATCCCGGGGAACATCTTCTTAATCGTTTCTATCAAATAGGCAGGACGTATGGATTTGCCTGAATTGTTCATCTTCGCATAAGAGAGATAGAGGCGTTCCGAGGGCTTAGTCAGGTTCAGATACAAATACAGTCTCTGAATAAACATCTGCTGTCTCGGGCTGGGAGCCAGTTCCTTTCCGGATTCCCTTAGGAACTCTCTGTCCATATCAGAGATGATGCCGCCCTTGGAGGCATTCCTGGGAATGTTTCCATCGTTGACTCCCAGGAAAAACAGCACCTTTACCTGTTTCAACCGGGTTCTCTCGATATCTCCCACAAGCACCCGGTCCACATTCTGGGGGATGGTTCCGACCTCGATTTCACCAAATCCTGCCTCCAGAATATCGGAAAATTCCTGTAAGGTGATAGTCTCCTCCCGCAACAGCCCATGAATCTGTTCCAAAAGTTCCATCACCAGCCGGTAAATCTGGGCGTATTCCCCGGCTCTGGCAGTCTGACCGGTCTGTGTAAACTCCTGCTCCCAGACAGCCAGCTTCTGCTGCACCTGATTTTGCGCCAGAAAATCATAGAGCTTGTTTACATAGTTTTCCACACTTTCAGAGGCGTTCATGTTCAGCATATCCACCTGTGCCATAAAACGCTCACGCAGGGTATTCACCTTCTCCAGTCTTGCTTCGCCCTCCTCATCCTTCCAGATGTTTCTTGTAAATCTGTTGGCATAAGCTTTTCTGTGGCGAAGTCCTGTCTGCAGGCAATAATGATCCAGCAGGTCCACTTCTTCCGGCGTCATATCCGCGAGACCGCTGCGAAGATAGTGAAATACCGCCTCGTAAGAAAAATCCTTCAAAAACAGTTCCAAAGCACTTTTCACAAATTCAATCATAGGGTTCAGTACAATACCCCTGGTTCTGTCTATGTAACAGGGAATCTCCATCTGCAGGAACTCCGTCTCCACGTAAGGGGCATACCCTTTCAGGTCTCCCGATACCACTGCAATATCACGGTAAGCGATTCCCTCTCTTTGTACCAGTTCTCTGATTTTCAGACCGGTCTGATGAACCTCTTCCCTGGTGGTTCCGGTCTCAAACAGGTAGATTTCCTGCTGTTCCTGCTGCCACTGCGCAGCATCATGCCGAAACAGATGCTGTTCCAGAAACTGCAATGCCGGCGCCTTCCGGAAACGATGGGCTGCATTTTCTACGACTTCACATTCCGCTTCCCCATTCTGAGAAGGGATCCCATTTTTCAAATCTCCCGAAATAGGTTTCTTTGTCAAATTCCCGGAACCGGCGTCCTTTTCCCCGTCTGCAAAACAGACAAAGCGATCCCTCTCCCTTGTGACCTGCACCGCCTCTGCAAGTCCGCATAAATCAGCCACTGTCTTCTTGCTGAGATGAAACAGACGCTGCTCTCCGTCCACATGGTAGGGATTCTCCCCCATGCCCATAGTCAGCACAACCGCCACTTCCTGACACAGCCGCATCATCTCCTGAATCACCCTGTACTGGATAGGGGTAAAGCCTGTAAATCCGTCAAACACCACCACGCTCCCGGGCAAAATAGCCGATTTTGCCAACGAACGCCGAAGCACATCCAGCTTCTCCTCGGTGGTGATAAAATTTCCCTGTATATAATCTCTGAACCCTCTGTATAAGATCTCCAGCTCCATCAGCTTCTGGGATAATGCTCCTCTTTTTCCCGCAAACTCAATCAGCGCCGGCAGATCCTCCGGTGATATCCCGTACTGCATAAACTCGGAGAGAGCACTTTTCACCTCGTGAATATAGCCCTGTCTGTGGAGAAAGCTGCCCAGCATGGGAAGCCTGTCCTTCATCCCTGCTGCCACCTTTTGAAGGACCAAGCTCTTGCCCGTGTCATCCAGTACCGGGATTTCTCCACCCCCTACCTCCTCCAGAATCCTGTGACACAGTCTTCCGAAGCTCAGCACGTCGATATTCATGATACCGCCCCTGTCACTCAGCTGCACCAGCTCCTTCTGGGTCTGCATGGTAAACTGGTCCGGTACAATAATCAGGAAATTCTGCCGGGGATTTTTCTCCGCCCGGACAATTATTTCCTCATACAGCAATCTGCTTTTTCCCGACCCGGAGGGACCGAAAACAAATCTCAAACTCATAGGGCAACCTCCTCCAGATAAAACCGCCACAGGAAGTCTGCTGCCTCCTCGGCATAGTCGATACCAATCCGCTTTCCGACACGAATCTCAGAGGGAGAAACCATGATTCCCTCCGTCACATAAAAAGTCTCACTTTCTACCATATCCACATCATTGTCTGCCCGGGTGATGCCCATGGCGATACAGAGCTTTCCCGGACCGTCTGCGAGATGCTTTCTGACGGAAGCTTCCCCCACTTTTTTCTTCCTCTCAGCCAGATTCCGCAGGCGAAGCTGCTGCATCCTCTGTTCCGACTCCCTGTCCGCCGGAACCACACTGCGCAGCAGCACTGCCTGGGCCGTCCCCTCCGGCATGACCGCAATATTCATACAGCTGTACATTCCGTAAATCAGATATACATAGGAGGTGCCGCCTGCGTGATACATGGGCTCCGTGCGCTCCGTCCTGCGTCCGCCATAGGTATGGGAGCCCTTATCCTCCTCCCCCATATAGCTTTCCACCTCTGTGATAATACCCCGCACGGTTCCTACGGGCGTCTCGTGTACCAGAATCTTCCCAAGCAGCTCCTTTGCCACTGTGATTCCATCCCGCAAAAAGAACTCCCGGGGTAATGCTGTAGCTTCTCTCATCCAATCCACCTTTCAGAAATGCTCTCCCATAAAAATCTTCTTTTCCACAAATACTCTGCGCAGCATCTCCTCTTTTCCGCAGACCTCCACATCCGGTCTCAGCATAGCCTCATCCGGATTGATACATCCCATGGCCATCTGACCAAGGGCACGCTGGGAAACCACAAGGTCCGGCATGGAGGTATCGCTCACTTCCACCGAATCCCCGGTCACCCGCCAGACTCCGTTGTTTTCCGGGATCAATTCATCCGTAACACGGATGGTAAAATCACAATCAGCAGGCTTTCGGATGAGTTCCAACAGTTTCTTTGCATTCATCACCCTTACCATAAAATCATGGCGACAGGTCTTGTGAATCTCATACGCCCGGGGACTCCTGATGATTCTCAGCAGATCAATCCCATGGGGAAGCGGTAACTGAATCTTACCGTAATCCGCTTCAAATCTGCTCAAAAAACCAAGGATGGCATAAAAGCCCTCTCTGTTAATCCAGGCACTCTCCTCCACGTGCAGGATGGCTGCAGGGTCACTTCTGACATCGGTAAAAATCAGATACCCGATATTTTCTCCATTTTTGCTGAAAAGATAAGAAAACTTTCCTTCCTTGTATAGCTGTTTCACCTTCATATGCTCCAGCATGCTGTTTTCATCACGGAGCATGGCGAAGTTATAATTTGCTGCAAACTGATTGTAAATCTTCAGATATGCATCCACTTTTTCTCCCGGATTCCATCTCGTGACTGTTCCGTCAAAGCTGTACTCGGAAAGGACAGCGGGGCGAAACTCATAATTACTCTGGAAGGTCACCACCTCGTAACCCTGTTTCCGGTAAAAAGCCTGTTTGAAGGGATAAAGTGCCGAAATTACCTCTCCTCTGCGATACCCCTCCTGCAGAAGCTCCCGGAAAATCTCCCGGACAGCTCCCCCCTCCCGATACTCCGGCAGGGTGGATACCGCTCCGATGCCCCCCGCCTGCACAGGCTGACCGTCCACAAAAAGCTGAAAATGATTGTTGATTATCCTTGCCATAAGGGTTCCGTCTTCCGCAAAGGCCCCCCAATCCTCTATGGTTTCCGCCTCCACCCGTTCCCTCTGTGCTTCCACATCCTCTATTCTCTCATGAAAACAATAGGCCGAAATCAAATAGGCATCAAATCTCTCACTACCGCTGATTTTTCTGATTTTCATAAAAAATTCCTCCTATGGTACATTATACATCAATCAAGAAAAACAAGCAAAAGAAATGCATGGTTAACATACTTGCATAAATCTGCCGACATGCACCGAAATGGTTTTAGAATCATAATCACATTCTTCCTGTGAGCTTTTAATTTGCGCAACAAAAAAGGAAACCCCTGCCCCCTTTAGGTTTTGGTTTCCTTTTCCATGTTATTATACTTTTGTCGGGTTCTTTCATCCTTTGGAATTGGAATCCTTTTTTTACAATTTCTTCTATAGACCCAATATCTCCGGCACCCCTTCACTTTTGGGAATCTTTTTCAACACGTGCTTGCCTATAGACCTAAGATTCCCGGCACTCCTTCACCATTTGGAATCTTTTTCAACGCGCGCTCTCCTATAGACCTAATCATCCTAACTCTCCTTCAGAAATCGTATTTACCAAACTCACAGTAAAGTGTACCCCTTCTATGAATCCATCTTCTTGCCCTTCGGACAAGAAGCCTCCCTCGCTCAAAGAGCTCGGTCAATCCCGGTTTTTAGTGGTAACGCTTAGATTAGGATATAGGAAGAATCACGGCTGTTCCATGGTGCCGATGAACACGGGCAGCTTCTGTTCACAGTCAATGATGCAATACACGAAGGGACGATCCAACACCACATCCACATATTTCACTTCTTCAATAGATGCACAGCAATCCTTTGTAATCACTACCGTCACAGCTGCTGCCTTGGTTCCCTTTTCATCCACCTCAATATGTGTCTTATGTAATACTTCTCCGATAAAGAAACGATCCTCTTTGGGGTCTGTGATTCCTGAAAAATCCGCGAGATCACTATCAAAGGCATCTACCATGCCCTTGGCCGGGAACCAGTTTTTCAGGCTGACATTGTAATCAGCGGTAAATTTGGGCATCTTTGCCCGCACCTTGTACTCTGTCGATGCATTTTCCAGAATCTCTTTCAACTCCGCTCCTGTCAGATTCTGCAACAGTTCGCTGCAGGTGATTCCCTCCTTCGGCAAGAGCGCTGCAAAGGCATATCTTCCCCCCTTATAGTACTTCAGGAAACCGGTTGCCTGCTCTCCCTCCAGATAGTGATCTTCCACGGAGCTCATCATCTCAACCGGAACCACGCTGCCGTCCGTCAGGGTAAAGTCTGCATCCCCAACCTGATATTCCTCATAAGGATTCCTCCATTTGGCATCAAAGACCAGCGCGTTAATCAGACACATGGTATCGTCCTCTTCAAACCGGTCCAAGATGGATGGAATCATCTTATCCGTGTGCTCTTCCACCCACTTGTTAATCTTCTTCACGGATGCATCATCAAAGGGAACCGTGTTGATTTCAGCCTGATACAGCTTTTCATTTTCTTCCTTAAACTCTTCATATATCAGATTGGCGATTCTGTCATTGATCCAGATGGACTGGGCACTCTTCAGTTTGCAATCCTCCGAATCGGGTAGGTTCTGTAAATAATCCGACAGAAATTCATTCATCTCTTCCCTGCCGATGCCGAAGGTCTCCTCCATCTGGTACAGCGTATTTCCCTCCGCACCATTTTCCGTCATCGCCATGGCAATCATGATGGACAAGGGAGACACCAGAACATTCTCCCCGGCTGCCTCATAATCCCGCAGCAGCTCCAGGGAAAAATCATCGTACCACGCCCTCTTGTCTTCCACCACATAGACCTGTCTGGTGTCACTCACCATTCTGTCAGGAAGCTCAAATTCTTTTTCCACATAAGTAACAGTCGGCTCACTTCCGGTCTCTTCACCGCCAGTCTCTTCTCTGCGAATCTCTCCACCGCCAGCCTCTTCACTGCCGGTCAGTTCGCTGCCGGTCAGTTCGCTGCCACTGCCGCTCTCCTCCACAGATGCAGCACCACAGGCTGACATACTCATCATAACCGCAAGCATCAATGCAACAATCTTTTTCTTCATCGAAATTTCCTCCCTATCATTCTCTTACCATAATAGACGATAAAAAAAAGAAAAAGTTTCACATCTCTTTTTTCATCGGTGGGATGATACTGTCATAGAGATCCAGCCCAAAGCTGGTCAGCTCCGGTGCATGTTCAATCATGCGAAAGGTTCTCCGTCCATCCTCCCGCCGCTCCGCGCTCAGAAAGGCAACCCCCTCCCTTGTGCCATTGCCCGCTTCCTCATACACCCTGGTGGCAAAGGAGCTTGCAGTTACCTGAAGACCACACTGAAACATGACCTGAGCGATTCCGATGCTCCTTAGGAAGGTGGATTTGCCTCCCTGATTGGCACCGGTGACCACCAACAGATTCCGGTTCTCAATCCGGCAGGTATTGCTAACCGCCTTCACCCTCTGTTCCATACACATCACAAATTCCTTCAGATCCGTGAAAAAAGCCGGTCTGGAACCATTCTGACCGCCCGGTCGTAACTCTCACCCTGCGAATAGGATTCCGTCAAACAGCTCCTCAATATCCACGCCGTCAATTGTCTGAGGCCAGATGTCACAGACCACATATACTCTGACCTTCTCTTCACCAACCCGCAGATCCACAAAGCTCTTCCCGTCTGTGGCGCATATTGTCACCTCCGTGCCGGAAGGTATGGTATACTTATTTCCTGTTTCCCTGCCTTCTTCATCTACAAGAACGCCTGTAACATCCTGCTTTGTCGCCAAAGCAGACCAGTTCGGATATCCACTGTATGAGGTATGATAGAGTACATCCTCAGGGACCGGTATTCCGTCATCTCCCACCCGGTAATCCTTGTATCCGCTGTAGGAGCTCATGATTTCCATTCTGCTTCTCATGCGAAAGTTCTCGGGATTGGTCAATAAAGCCTCCCCATACCGGTCATCGCCCAGATAAACTGTTTCAAACCCAACATTACCCAGGCTGCCCACATAGACCGGCTCTGAACCATTCATATCATACACTTCAAGGGATTTATAATCATCCTCATGAGCCAGCGCAACATATAGATAATTGCCCGCATCCTTTGTGTGAATCAGACTGTAATCCACTTCCCACGCCCAGGTCTCTCTTTCTATCGTGGTATCGTTGATACTGATGTATAACCTATCGCAGTCACCGTATTCTGTTTCCCGACTGTCCACAGAATAGGTGTCCGCTTCTCCATCCCCATCCAGATCATAGACATTGGATCTCACCACGTAGGAATCAGGTACCTCCGTGTAATACTTCTGAAACAGTTCAGGATATCCCGCAAAATCAAAGGTCACTTCAAATACACCGTCAGCATAGGATGCGATTTCATAAGGGTTAAAATAAAAGGTTAGTCCGGTGTAATCCAAAGACCATGCCAGCGTTGTTTCCGTCTCTGAAAAGGCTTCCTCAAGGTATCCCTTCGTTTCCTCCCAGAAATAGGTATCCGGGTTCTCTGTGGTCAGCTTATTGTAAATAAGCTCAGGCAATGCTTCCGTGTCCGTCATCACATCCCCGATTGCCAGTTCCTTACCCGTTACCGCATCCACTGTATATCCGGTGTAACAATAATATCCATGAGCGCCGCCGCTGTAATCATAGCCGAAAAGCTCAAGGCTCAAAACACGGTCATCCGAGCGAAGGACACTTGTTTTCTGCTCAACAGAATAGGGACTGTAAAAATAATCGGGATCACTCCGGTAATGCTCCTTTGCTGCGACAATATACTCCTCATAGGTCGTAGTCATTCTGGTCTTCACAGACTCGTTCCACTCCGCCAGAGTCTTCTCCAGTTCGGGCAGTCTGACCGCTGTTTCTTCAGACAGACAGACCAGGTTGTAGCTCATCAAAGCCAGTTCTACCCCTTCCTCCCAACAGTTGTCATACGCTTTCTGTGTATAAAGTTCAATTGGCAGGACCTTACCTTCCCTGCTCTCTTCCTCCGGCTCGTTCTCTCCGGCAGCCGTTCCACCGGTGTTATCCTCTTCACTGCCGGTTTTCTCCCCGCTTTCGGATTCCTGTGTACTCTCCTTCTTATCCTTGTTCTTGTCCTTTTTCTTCTTATCCTTCTTGGATTCGCCCTCATCTTCCTCGGTCTGCACGCTGCCTTCGTCATCCGCCGTTGCACCGCAGGCGGTCAGTCCCAGCATCAAGGCTGCTGTCACGCAGGCCAGGCGGCCTGCCCATACAAAGCTTTTTCTCTTCATCACGTCTTCTCCTCTTATCTCCGATTCATCAGTTTCTCAGAATCCTTCAATTCTTCAACCTTCCTCGAATTCCACAAGGAAATCATCCACATAAAAATCGGCGTTTCCATCTGTTTCCAGATATATCTCAGCGGTTCGCAGATCACGGGGAAGCTCTGCCGCGGCTGTCACCCGGGTCCATTGACCGGGAAGTGCTTCCACCTGAGTCCACTGTACACTGACAGCTCCGTCCAGTCCCATTTTGATCATTTTATCCTCTGTTTTGACATAAACAGTAACCCTGATGCTATGACCGATATAGGAGGATATGGGGAACTTCACGGTAGCATCCTTCTCCTGTCTGGTAACCAGCAGGGAATGTCCTTTGCCGTCTCTGGACTCATAATCCACCACGGTAAGAAAGGGCAGGTGTCCCGCACCACGGATCGCAGCGATGTGCTGTTTCTCTTCAAAGCCCTCCTGCTGCCCGAGCAGATGAACCGTCATATCATCGATGTAGAGAGGACTGATGTCCCCTTCCCTGTCCTTCACCAGAAATACAAATACTGCAGAATGCAGATTGGCCGGAATCTTTACCGTTCCGGTAATCTGCTGCCACTCCGGCTTTTCTGTAGTCACTTTGGCAACGGATACACACTCTCCGGCAAAATCTCCGATTACTTCCACCGCCTGACCGGTACAATGAATCCAGGCTCCCAGCTCCACAGTCTGCCCGATAAAGTCGGAAGCATCATAAGTAATGCCGCACCAGTCGCCAAAGCGTCTCTCATTTGCCAGGGAACAGCTGCCGCTGTGAGCCATATCCCGGCACAGCTTCATCTCTCCAAAGCCCCTCATGCGGAAACCTAGCTCCTCGGGATTCACTTCCTCCCCACTCTCGGTCGTCTCAAAATCATACAGCCGGTCGGAAAGGTCGCAGAAAATCTGTTGCGGCTCTCCCAGACTCTCTCCGGTCACTGCGTACACAAGGGCATCATAGGATTTCTTGCAGGACAAATCCGCCCGGAACAACAGAGGATTCGCCCCACGGATCCAGGAATTGTCATCGGTCAGTCCCCAGAGAATCACCGCGGTAATATTGGCTCCCTCTCTCCTTGCCTTGAGCAGTTCCTCAAACAAACGCTTGTAGAAACAGGCCTGATAATACTCTGCATTGGCATTGGTACAGGTACACTTAACGTCCAGCTCCGTGATCTGTACCTCTCTCACCAGTGCCGCATATTCTCTCAGGGCTGCCATATATTCCTCGATATCGTTGTTGTCACTGAGGTGACCCTGCATGCCGATTCCGTCAATCAGATCCTCGCCCAGGATACTGCCATGTTCCTCCGTACTATGATGTAACAGAGCATGAAGGATCTCTCTTCTGTCCTTCATCCATTCGTTATAATCATTGTAAAACAGGGAAGGCTGAATCGCTCCAAGGGTCTCTTCGTCATCAGCCGATACACCGTACTGAGCAGCATATCTTGAAGACATCTCCCGCACTGCGTCTTTGGCATAACGGAACGCCCAGTAAATAAAGTCACTTCCAATCACCTGATACCAATAGCTGTTCCTCAATCCGTCAGGCATTTTATCCGCCGGCTCCATGGCCTCATTCACCACATCCCAGGCATAGATCAGCCTGCCATAACCATTCTGGTACATATATTCCATCAGCGAAAAAATATAGCTTTTCAGTCTCTTCAGCATGGTTTCCCGATCCACATAACACACGGGATCCAGCTTTTCAAAATGCTTCATCATGGGATTCTTCGCGAGGACCTCGGGATCCGTGGGAATGGTCACAGGCTGATACCCTTTACAGAAAATCTCCCTGGGGCACTGACTGTGCCAGACCAGCACATGCCCTCTCACTAAGATTCCGTTCTCCTTCGCCCAGTCCAGCATCGCTTTGGCTGCCGGGTTAATCACAAAGGGAAGATACTCCTCCGTTGCCTCCGGGGACGCAAAGCCCATATTGTAGGCAGGCTTCAGCTCATTGGCACAGGTGAAACTGTTAAACTGTGAGAGAATCAGCTTCTCCTTATCCGGGTTGCCAATCTCATGATTCGTCCAGCGTTCGCTGATTCTCTCTCCGGCCACGCCAATCTTGAAATACTCCCTGTACAACTCTTTTAAACTCGTCATATTCTTTCCCCCGATCTTTATGCATATTATTGTTCTGTATTCTCCCTGTAAAGATACCTTGGACCTTCTTCTCCGCACACTCCCATTGCGTGGAAACCGGCTCTCTCAAGCACTCTTCTCGATGCCTCATTCTCCACAGTTGTCTCTGCCTCCACCCTGCAGACTCCCTCTTGGGACATGGCCCATTTCGCAACAGTTCTTACGGCTTCCGTCATGTATCCCTTATGCCTGTAGCCTTCTTTTAGTCCATATCCGATTTCCACCATGCCATTCCGCCCCAGGCCCTTGAAGCTGAAGTCGCCCACCACTACTCCTGGAGAGTCTTTCAGCTCCATAAACCACACGGCATTCCAGATTCTGTTAGTGGGAGTATCCTTACACCCCTGCAGCATTTCGGAATAGGCCTGTTTCATTCCGGCATCCGGCTCCTGATCAATCAGTATCTGCATCTCCTCGTCACTGACGGGATACAAAAATAATCTTTCGCTTTCCAGCTTTGTCATCTTACCACTCCTCATATCGCCCCTATTGGTCGTAAAGCCTCATAATTTACCTGCGGACATGAACATGACAGAATTGCCGAACCTCATCTTCCTGATATAAATCATAAGAATACCCGGCTTCTTTTAACAATCTGATAAAATACTTCCCCGATTCACTCTCCGGCACAAAACAGAACCCGGTATCTCTCTTCTGTCTCTCAATAAAGCCACAGAAAATATCCCTCGCAATCCCTCTGCCTCTGAATTCCGGAAGCAGGAACAACTCCTGCAGATAGGAGGCACAATCTGTATCTCCCACAGATTCCTTTGCCTCACAGTTCGCCAGCTCCTCATCGTAGAGCGAAAGCTCCTTCACATACTGTTCAAACAGTTCTTCGAATTCTCCTGGGGTCTCCTCCAGAAGAGCCGAACCGATACCACATTGCGTCCCCCTTCTTCGCACATCTTTCTCATGATCCTTACGGTGGATTCATAGAGCCTGCCAAAGTCCTCTTCCGTAGCATCCTTCATGGGATATCCGGGGTCAATTCCGGCATCCCATAAAATATGGTTCTTTCGAATGAATTATCTCACATAAAACGAATTCTCATGTTCCACCAATGGAATAAGCTTGGATTCTATTTTATCAATCACAATATAATCGCTGCTGTTGATCATGACAAGCATCCGGTTGATGGCTTCCTCCGTCCCCTGAGCCTCCATCTCCACGGAACCGTCCCATTCATTTTTTACCCAGCCCGTAATACACATGCCACCTGCCGCGTACTTCGCCCGGTACCGGAATCCCACTCCCTGCACCCTGCCGGTGAATCGAAACCATTTTCTGACCACGGTTATGTCTCCTTCATCTTTTTGAATTGAATTGCATTCGCTGATTTCTCACCATTATCTGCATAAAAAATTCTGCACAATCCCATTCTATCATATGACAGGATTATTCGAAACCCTATTCACAAACATTACCTTTGAATTCTTCTGCATTTTATCTTGCCCCAGGCCTTCTGTAATGCTATACTTGTGAAAACACTGTGAGGTATCCTATGAAACCATTTGAAAATTTAAAACAAAAGAAGCTATTCTTATTTGATATCGACGGAACCCTGGCTGTAGGAGATACCCTTTACGAGGGCAGCAGGGAGCTCCTGTCCTACATTGACAGCATCGGTGGTAAGTCTTATTTTATCACAAACAATTCCACCAGAAGCGGTCAGGATTATGTCAGAAAATTCCGTGAAGCCTTTGGCCTGGAGACAACGGAAGATCAGTTTGTCACTTCCGGCTTCATGACCATCCGTTTCTTAAAAAATAATTTCATGAATCGTAAAATATTTGTACTTGGCACAGCCTCTTTCGTTGCCGAGCTCAGGAAGAACGGTTTGCAGGTCACGGAAGCCTTTGAAGAAGGAATTGACTGTGTGGTTGTGGCCTACGACAGCGAGCTGAATTATCAAAAGCTCATTCAGGCAAGCAGGGTATTGCTCACCACAGACGCCCCCTTTTATGCCACCAACTCCGACTTACGCTGTCCCATTGATTTCGGTTTTATTCCGGACTGCGGTGCGATCTGTGATATGCTTACTGCGACCACGGACAGGAAGCCTGTGTACCTGGGAAAGCCCAGCCGCGAGGTGGTTGATTACTGTTTATCCCTGAATCATTTTACGAGAGAAGAGACTCTGGTAGTCGGTGACAGACTGTACACCGACATTGCCTGTGGTATCAACGGTGAAGTGGATACCTGTGTAGTCTTCACCGGGGAAGCTCAGCCCGAGGACATGAAGACCACATCCTATCCTGCCGACTATGAATTCGCCAATATAAAAGAGCTCCTTGCCCACTGCACAGAAGCCCTTTAAACCGGATAAACGCACTTGATTCCCTATTGGGCACATCTAGGTCCAATAGGGTTTTTGGTCTTTATGACGGAATTCCTTCATTTTTTCTCTATAGACGCCTAAAAGCGATTCATAATGTGCTTTTTGTTTCTCTTTTAGGACATTTTTCTGCACAAGTTCCATCAATTTTTTCTCATATTCATCCAGATATTCCTGGGCTGCATCCTTATAGTTGTTCGACACATTGTTATCAATTCTGGCAAGCAACCCTTCCAATTCACTGTTTTTTCTCATAAACATGGCAATCACTTCTCCTTGTAAAACTCAAAATGATTTCCCTTTTTCTTCTTGCAGATGTACATAGCAGAGTCCGCCATCTGGTACAGCTCATCGAACCTGTTCCTGTGTATACCGTCGCAGAGTGTGGCGCCCAGACTGACAGCTACCTTGAAATCCTCCATTCCGTCTATGGTCAGCTCATCCAGCTTCATGAAGAAACGGTAGATACTTTCTCCACCCACCTTCTCGCTGGTCACGCCTACTGCGTAAACGGCAAACTCGTCACCACCCAGACGCATGATGACATCCTCTGACCCAAAACTGTCCTTGACGCATTTTGCCACAGCTATCAACACTCTGTCGCCTGCCGCATGTCCATAGGTATCATTGATTGATTTAAACTTGTCGATATCAAACAGGCAAAGCATACCGGGCGTGCCTTCCTTCAAAAGCATCTCCACTCTGCGCTCTCCATACCCTCGATTACTGATCTGCGTCAGGGCATCCGTCTGAGACAGCCGCCGCAGCTGCTGTTCCAGCTTCTTCGTCTCCGTGGCATCCGTCAGGGAGCTTAGCGCTATCTTCTGACCGTTGCCCAGGGTAACTATCTTCGTGTGGGCCATGATATGAACGATTCTGCTGCCGTTATTCAGGGTATATTCACAGTTGTACTGACCGTACTTCCGCAGTTTGTCCTTAAACTCCTGTATAAATATGTCTTTGTTCTCCGAAAGCACTCTGTCCTGCAGGGAGGAGAAATCTCCATCATGTCCTTCCGTTCCCTCAAATCCGAACATCTCTCTGGCCGCATCGTTCATAACACAGATCGCCTTGGTCTCCACATCGTATGCTATGACACCGCCACCCTGCATTTTCAGCATTTCGGCGTACATCTCATTCTTATTCTCAAGAGCAGTCTTCAATGCTCTCTGATACTCCATCTCACGACGCTTTTCCTCATCAATCTCCTGAACGGCAAAAAGAACATTCTCAATACTGCCGTCCTCCAGCCTGCTCACCACAATAAAGCTTGCGCAGAACCGCCTTTTACTTATCCCGAGGAATTCATGACTGATATAGTCGGTTTTTTTCATTCTCCTGTTCAATGTGGAAATCCTGGTAAAGGTAATCATTTCCTCATGGTACTCTTCGGCTGACATGGAGGTGATAACCTGCTTCATCTGTTCCCTGACTTTGTCAGGTCCGATAAGGCAATTCCTGATATCCTGATTGGTCTTGTACTCCTGGTGTGTATTCGTGGGAAGATTAAAGAGATACATGGATACATAGATTCCGCCTATGGCCTTGATAACTTTCTGATCAATGGTCTCTCTCTTCTGAATATCATTCGCAACGAAAGCAGCAACAGAGCGCAGGAGCAGCAATACCTCCGTATTCTTCCTCGGATTGTCCACACCGATAAAACCGATGAGCTTCTGTGCAAGATAAATCGGTGCCACCATCAGACTATCCACGCCCTGCATCTCGAGCATTCTGTATTCCTCGGAGTCCTTATCCACGTCATCGCCCAGGGAATTGATGTAGACCTCCCCCTGCTCCTGAAACAGAACCAGCCAACGTGCGATATGATCCTGGATCTTCAATCTCTGCAGCATCTGCATCTCAGGCTCCACACCCTCACGACACCACTCATAAGTATTGTCCATCAATTCTTCATCAAATTCAAAAATATATGCCCTGTCTGCTTCATGAAAATCCGCGACAATCTCCAACAAATGGTTGATGGAGGTATCCAGTCCTTCCCCACTGCGCAATGTATTGATACATTTCAACAGCACTGCATCAAACTGCTGATATTCCTGTATCGATGCCAAATTCGGCATTTGTTCGGATTTTAACTTCTGCATACCTTTTCTCCATTCCGATATATTGTGTTATAATTTACATTATAGCACAATATTTATACAAAAATATATATACAAAATAACAGAATAATTCTCCTTTTTTTTAGTTAATCGGCAAACTCTCACTGACACACAGTTTTCCGAATCCCACCTTCGCATTCGGATATTGTTCTATGCCCCGGAGGGGCTGTGCTCCCCTGCGCAGGTATGCCTTCACCTTTTCCCCATACAAAAAGGGATCATTCCCCCTCACAATCCCCCATTCCATAAGGAGCGCTGCGCTGCCGGTCACAATAGGTGTCGCAAAGGAAGTTCCCGTGACAGGTAAAAATCCGCCATACACATCCGGTGCCGTCACCGCTACTCCCGGCGCTACAAGGTCAGGCTTTATGATACCTCCCGTGACAACGCCAACCGTTCTGTCCGGTATCTCCAATCCTCTTCCGGAAAAATCAGCATAGGCATCAAAGGTGCTGTCATAAGCCCCCACGGTAATCACCTTAGAGGCAGTGGACGGAATGGTCTGAGTCAACTCCGGTGTCGGTCTGGAAAACCCGGTTCCGGTACTTCTGACCGCTGCGCTGGGCAGATAAAAATAGTAGCGCCCCGTCACCGCACGCACTGCCTCAAGAGATATCTTCCATACTCCACTGTTAATATAAGGGCGCCCTCCCGGAATCAGTTCCAGATATATCTCCTGCGCAGATGCATATGGCGTAGGTTCTCCAAAATAAACGAGAATCTCCGTCTGCTCCAGCCGCAATGTATACTTACCTCCTTCAATCGTCTGAGGAAGCGCACTCT
This sequence comes from uncultured Lachnospiraceae bacterium, assembly GCA_945621435.1. GTDB lineage: Bacteria > Bacillota > Clostridia > Lachnospirales > Lachnospiraceae > Acetatifactor. Next base: position 9,455 of record CALZBR010000011.1, on the reverse strand, counting down.
CCTGCCCTCCCGGAGAACGCAGACGGATTCGATAGATATCACTGTAATTTTTCCAAAGCTGAATACTCAGGGATCTTTCATACTCAGCCACCGCCAGCTCCACCTCAGCTGTGCGCCGCTCTCCAAAGCCTCCTGCCAGATGACCTCCACTGGCACCGTCATTACCGCTTCCCACACAGATGACGGTTCTTCCTATCTCAGCTGCGTTATCCAGAAATCGCTCCAGCAGAGAACTTCCGTCATGGGCGCCATAGCTGTTGCCGAAGCTTAGATTGACTGCTACCGGCATTTGCAATTCCACGCCTTTCCTCACTGCCCAGGTCACCGCTCTCATGATCTCCGTGGTACGGGGAAAGGAACCGGTCTCCGGAAGCCCTAATTTTACAACCAGCAGTTCTGCCTCCGGTGCCGGTCCACGATAACGATCTGCCTGATTTCCTACAGCAATTCCTGCCACAGCGGTACCGTGACCACTGCTGTCCACCGTCGGCAAAAGCTCATAACGCCGCTGCGGATTTTCTTCCTTCAGTGCCGCATCAATTTGTTCCCGGTCAAACTCCACACCCACGCGAAATCCCCGGGGCGGGTTGCCGGACTTTAATGTCTGATCCCATAAATATCGGATGCGCGTACCTCCGTCTGCCCGGCGAAATACCGGAAGTGCATAGTTGATTCCACTGTCAATCACAGCCACCAGAACCCCTTTCCCGGTCAAAGAGAAATCCCCCCGGGGAAGCTGTGCAATACAGGAATCCCCGGTGGGATTTGTAACTTCGTAGAAATACCTTTTGGGCTTTTCCACATATTCGATTTCTTCCAGATTGGCAACTGATTCCACCAGATTTTGCGGTACCTGCAAGAGGGCATATCCGTCAATCAGATATTCCACCGGTATGTTCAGTGCTTCCAACTTCTCCAGGCTCCCATGGTATTTTACGATTAATTCCCAGGAATCCGTAACAGTATCAAATCCCACGTTAAGATCCTCTGTCTGCAATCTGGTCTCTTCTGTAGTCTGCAGCGCCAGCTGTAATTGATTTTCCAGCTTCTGATTCATAGAAAAGGCCGCCCGTAACACTCTGCTTTACTCTATTCTATGCAATGCTCCATCAGCAGTTGCTCCATCAGCAGTTGCTCCTGTATGCCGCTACTCCTCCTTCACCGTAATCCCTCTTTTCACCAGCCGTCTGTTCACCGTCTCTCTCACGATACAATACAGAACTGAGCTGATGGGGACACTAAACAACATGCCTATCACACCGGACAGGCTTCCGCCGATGGTCACCGCAACCAGCACCCAGATACCCGGAAGACCTACGGATTTTCCTACCACCTTGGGATAAATCAGGTTACCCTCCAACTGTTGCAATATGATGATAAACACGACAAACCCCACAGCTTTCCAAGGGTTATCCACCAGGATAAAGAAGGCACCCACAGCTGTTCCGATAAACGCTCCAAACATGGGTATCAATGCTGTAAAACCAACCAGTACGGAAATCATGGGGGCATACGGCATCTGCAGAATCAGCATCCCCACAAAGCACAGCACACCGATGATCACTGCCTCCGTCAACTGCCCTGTGACAAAGTTGGTAAAGGTCTTGTTCGTCAGGCTGCACAGAGCCAGAAAGCTCTCCACCTTTTTCTCGGGAAGGACCGCATAGAGAAGCTTCTTCGCCTGCATGGCAAGCTTTTCTTTTTGAAGCAACACATAAATCGCAAAAACCAGTCCCAGGATCACATCCACCACTGCCGAAAAGATCGAAACCGTAAGTCCCATGGTTGTATTCAGGAACAATTTACCACTCTTGGAGACAAAGTCCGTGAGTATCTTTCCGATCTCCCCTTCCTTCAGGTCGATCTCCGGCAATACGATATTGTAATCTGCCATGAGACCCGTGATTCCGTTCCACCATTCCTTAACCTGTTCAAAGTACTGCGGAATCATTCCCCCTATGGTTAACACATTCCTCTGAATCTCAGGAATAATCATAAAGAATATGATAAAGATTACACCGAAAATCAGAGCCAGACTCAGCACCAGGCAGACAGGTCTTTTGAAACCACCGCCGGTTTTCTTTGGACTCTCGGCGGTATTCGTGTTTCCGGCTGCTTTCGCGTTTTTGTCAGTTCTCGCGTTTCTGGCTGCTTTTGCGTTTCCGGCTGCTTTCGCGTTCCTCGTTGTCTTCCGTCCACCGGCTGCCTTCAAACGCTTTGTTTTTCCGATGCTCCCTATCTTGTCCCACAGAAGCTCCAACCTGCGCATCAGTACATTCACCATAAAGGCAAAACAAAAACCCAGCAGGAATGGCGATATCACAGATATTCCCTTCCCCAGAATCTTAACAATCGTATCCACATGATTGATCCCCCAGAAAATGAGAAACGCTCCTGTCAGTATCAACATTATCTTTTTTATATTTTCCTTGTCCAATTCCATTTTGCGTTTATCCTTTCCGTCAGACATCAGTGTCCCTTTCGACAAGCAACAGTGTCTGTCTCCTACGACCGGAACATGCTCCTCACTTACTCTCCGTAAAACTCCGTCAACGCCTCAATCGCATACCCGGTATCCTTTGCCCCTGCAGTCTCAACCGCAGAATGCATTGCCAACTGCGGCAGGCCGATGTCTACACTGGAGACTGAAACATGAGCTGTTGAAATATTTCCCAAAGTTGAGCCTCCGGGAATATCGGAACGATTCGTATAGGTCTGATAGGGCACCTTTGCCTTCTCACAAATCATCTTCATCTTCGCTGCAGATACCGCATCTGTGGTATACTTCTGGCTACCATGATACTTGATCACGATTCCGCCGTTTACATAAGGACGGTTGGTAGGATCCGCTTTCTCCGGATGGTTGGGGTGAACCGCATGGGCGTTATCCGCTGAGATCAAAAAGCTGTCAGCCACCAGACGTAAATATCTGCTTTCCGTCATGCCGAGGGTCTCAGCGATTCTCCGCAGGGTATCCTCCAAAAATGTGGAATCCGCTCCCTGTCTGGTACCGCTCCCCACCTCTTCATTGTCAAACACCGCACATACATTGATATACTGTTCCGATGCAGTCGCCAGAAAAGCCGTGGCAGAAGCATAGACACACTGTAAATCATCCAGTCTCGGCGACAATACAAACTCTCCGTTTTCTCCAATCAGACGCCCCTTTTCCCTGACATATAGCAACAGATCGTGAGCCAGTATATCCTCCTGCTTTACATTTGCGGCCTTTGCCACCTGCTTCATCAGCAGGTTCTTCTTTTTGCCATCGCTGCAGTCCGCAAATAAAGGTAACATGTCCACCTGGGGATTGTATGCCACACCGTTGTTCATGTCACGATTCATATGGATAGCCACATTGGGAATCACAAACAGATCCCTGTCAACGTTGACCGATTTGGTTACTACTTTTCCCTTCTCCCTGACGGATATCCTGCCCGCCGCGGAAAGTGCCCTGTCCAGCCAGGTGGAAAGTATCATACCACCGTACTTTTCCGTGTTCAGCTTCACATAATGCTCATCCACAAAGATCTCCGGCGATTCCTTTATCTTAAAGCAGGGGGAATCACTGTGAGAGGCTACAATATGGAACCCCCTGATTTCCTCAGTACATACCGGCATCACCTCTTCTTTTCGGGAAGGCAGTCGAAATGCAATGACCGAAGAATCATTACGAACCACATAGTACCCCTTCGGTTGATTGTCTTCTGCGCCATTGTCGGTCAGCCTCCAGTCATCCGCTTCCCGCAATTCCACAAATCCCTGTCCGGACAGTTTCCTCGTGATATTCTCCACTACCTGATAGCAGGTGGGACTCTCGTTGATAAATTCCAACATTTCCTTGGAACACTTGCGAAACTCTTTCATACTTTCTCTTCTCCCGACATGCGATAACTGACATCCTGATAGATTATGGCTTTTGCTATTCTCTGCGCCATTTCCTGTCCGCAGAAAACGCCGAGAATGGCAAGACCAAAGTCAATCGCCGTTCCCATGCCCCGGGAAGTGATTACATTGTCAGATATTTCTACAGGTCCTGGAGTAACTGCCGCCCCCTCCAGCTGGTTCTCAAAGGTTGGATAACTGCAAGCCCTGCGTCCCTTTAAGATTCCCTTATGTCCAAAGATACTGGGTGCCGCACAGATGGCGCCTATCTTTTTTCCTGCTGCATAAAACTCGTCCACCTGCTGCATCAAAGCTTCGTGTGCTTCAAGCTTCAAGGTGCCCGGCATTCCCCCGGGCAGAATCAGCATGTCGTAATCTCCGATTACCGCATCTTCAAACAGTCCGTCAGCCTTTACCATGATACCGTGAGAACCGGTTACCTCCGTCTTTCCCATGATCGATATCATATCAATCGTCAATCCGCCTCTGCGACAAATATCCACTACTGCAAGGGCCTCGATTTCTTCAAAACCATCCGCCAGAAAAATTGCCAGTCGATTCATTTGATATCCTCCTGCTTCTTAATTTCTTATCAACCCAAATTCTTAATTATTCTCTACCTTTGCCTGCGTTTCCCGCTTCTTGTTTCCTATCATCTATTTCCTGTTGGTTTAAGTATACACAGTTTCAAATTTTTTTCAATTATTTATAAGTATTTCATGGTATTACCAACGAATTTATGTTATTATGATATCATCCATTGCAGAACCTTAATCAGCAGGAAGAAATGGGGCGCGCCCCCTGTTGCCGGTACCGGCAACACAATCAAAATATGTTACGGAGAAATAAGAACAGCTATGGAAATCGAAAGAAAATTCACAATTAAGGAGCTTCCCGAGAATTTGGAAAGCTACCCTTTTCATCATATTGAACAAGGTTATTTAAACACATCTCCCGTGGTTCGTGTCCGCAAGGAGGATGACGAATATATCCTGACCTACAAGGGTAGCGGCATGATGGCAAGAGAGGAACATAATCTGGCGCTGAACAGCGAGTCCTACTATCATCTCCGTGCAAAGGCTGACGGTAATATCATCTCCAAGAAACGATACCTGATTCCATTGAAGCATCCTTCTTTCCGGGAAGGATTTCCTTTGCCTCCTGCCGACTATGAACTGACTATTGAGCTGGATGTTTTTGATCCGCCCTTTGCTCCGCTGATTACGGCAGAAGTAGAATTTGGCAGCCGTGAAGCCGCAGAGGCTTTCGTTCCCCCCGCCTGGTTTGACGAGGATGTCACCTACCGCAAAGAATACCACAATTCCTACATGGCAGCTCAACCCTTAATCGAACGGAACACGAACACAGAATAATGTGCTGCTCCATCAGAAACCCGAAATATGACGATATATGATAAGCCCTTTGTCACCAGCGTGACTCAGGGCTTATTTTTCGTCAATCTCCTTGCTTTCTGCTTTTTTTCATGTAATCCCGGTCTGACCTTACGAGTCCACTTTCAACTTTATCGTTTCTTTCATAGAACCGGGCAATACTCTTCCGCTCGCCCTCCTTCCCGTCCTTCCACATGCACTTCCGCATGCCTGCGATTACCTCCGTTCAAGGCGGCTCAGCCTCTCGCTTTACTACAGGTCAGATAAATAATCTGGTACTCTCCGGCTATCTCTCCGATAAACCTTCTTGCGGCCTCCAGTTTCTCATCATCAAAATTGGAAAAGGGATCGTCCATCAAAAGGAAGGGTTTCTCTTCCGTATACATCGCCTCCACCAGCGCCAGTCGCATGCAGATACCCACAAGATCCCTGTAGCCCAGGCTCAGGGTGTTGACCTCACGCTGTTTTCCCAATTCATCCATGGTAAGCTTTGTGTTTGCATCAAGGTGGAAGTGTTCTGCCGGAGAAGCGGTAAGCATTTTATAATACTTGTCAAAAGCATTTAACAAGGGAGCAGTATATTTCGCTGTCATACTCTCCTTAGCTTTCTCCAGATACTTTTTGGCAAAAACCAGACAATGATAACGCTTGATTTCCTCCTCCTGAGTTTCCTGCAGCAGCTCAAGGTCCCGCTTCTTGTCTTCGAGTTCATCCAGATCCTGCTGAAGTAATTCCAGTCTCATGTTATAATTATCAATCGCTTTTTTGCTTTGATCCCGTTCTTCCGTGATCCTGTTATTCTCCTCTGCGAGTGCGTCCGGGGAAGGCAGTTCTCCTGACTCTGCCGCCTGCTGAAGCAGCTTGTCATCACAACCTTCCTCAAAGGTCTCCAGCTCTCTCTTTGCCTTTTCCATGGACGTTTTCTTTACGGAGTATTCGCTGATATCCTCTCTGATCTGTGATAGCTGGACCTTGAGTTTTTCCGTCGGACGATATCCCAAATGTACAAGATACTCCTCCAGCTCTCTCCTGACAGAATCAGCTGTTGCCATTTCCCGGGTATAGGTATCCCTTTCTGTAAGCAGGCGTGCATACCTCTTCGTGGTATCCTTCAAGAGATACAGGGTACTGATATCATCCTTACCTGTTCCCACGAACCCATATTGCTTCAGGAAAGCCTCCGTTTGATTCGATAATTCCCTAATCTTATCCTTGCAGGAGTCCTTCTGCAATCTCTGTTCTTTTTCCATAAGACCGGCATATTCTCTTTCCTCAGACGCAATCTCTGCCAAAAGAGAAGGAACCATATATTCCTCAAAAACCTTCCCATACCTCTCAAGGAAGTCTTTGACCTCGCCATCGACCTCTGCAATAAATCTCTCGTCTTCGTCCAGCGCCCGTCGCATATCCGTCACTTCCTGTGACTCCCTGACCTCTCTCGGTTTCCTGTTTTTCTTTGCCATGACCGGTCCTGACAATATCAGAACGGCACCCACAGCCACAACGGAACCCCAGAGATAAACAGGCTGATGAAATACCGAAAGCAGAATTCCCAAAGCCACAACCGCCGCGCCGACAAGACAAAGAACATACCCTTTGTTGTTCTTCTCCTCCGGTCTGACCGCCTGAAGCGTGGACAATGCAGCCTTCTGTGTCGGCAATGCTGTCTTTTTCGCACTTCGCTCACTCCATTTTGCCGAAAGAATACCCACACCACTGCTTTCTTGCCCTGCATAAACCTTTTTCAGAGACTCCAGCCGTTGCTTCTCGTCTTCTGTCATCGCCATGGTCGCCAGCTTCTGCTTCAATCCGGAAATATCCCCGGCCATTTCAATAAACCGCTCCATTTCCTCTTCCGATGCCATCCCGTTTTCAAAGTTTGCGGCATGGCTGCTGACAAAGCTTTCTTCCTCCGCTGAAAGTCTGTGTTCCCCGGCTCTGTCCAGCGCTGCTTCAAAGACATCGCATCTGTCCAGCTTTTCTATCACCTCTTCCAGAGAAGGGATATCTCCCGGAAAGCTCTGTCTTGCTTCCTGCAGCTCTCTTTCGGCGGTTTGCAGATTCTCATTCAGCCTGGTCCACTCGCCTTTTTTGGCAAATGCCTCCTGCAGCTTTGAGACTCTGAGCTGTTCCTCCTGAATATTTTTCAGCTGCTCCTTAAACTGCTCATATTGCTCTGACTCCTTCGCCAGAAGCCCTGTCACCTCCGTCAGAGATTTCTCGATGGATGCTCCATCCTTGATCTCCCGCTGCAATTGCGCAATCTGCTCCTTTCTTTTCGAAGCGGTGCCCGTTGCCCTGTTCGGTGTAATCTCTGCCGCCAGCTTTTTCAAGGTCTCCCCGGCACTGACAAAATTGTTGATATCATTGGAATCCTCCACCAGATTGCCCAGCTTTGCATTGATGTCATCCGCGGTTTCCGCCCCGCGATAGGTCTGATCGATGAAAACTGTTCTCATAAAGGAATCATGCCCCAGCTGAAACAGCTCTTCTCCCAGGCGACAGGAATAATCCCGGGACTCCATGTTTGTCTCAGCGTCCCGAAGTTCAAACTCATCATTCGCATCCTTGTCATGAAAAATGCGGGTAACCCTGTATTTCTTCCCTCCGGTCTCGAAGGTCAGCCAGCCGCCGAAGGCACCCCCCTGCCACGGTGCATAGCGCTTTCTCTCGTTATCTTCAATCTTCTGCTTTTTGGAACCCTCAAGTCCGTAAAACATTGCCCGGATAAATGCGGCGAAGGTACTCTTCCCCCATCCGTTGTTTTCGCAGATAATATTGGTGCCACGGGAAAAATCCATGGTATAATCATGTATTCTCCCGAAATTCTCAATATGACAGGACAAAAGCTTCAATTTACTGTACCTCCTCTCCGGCCAATGCCTGCAGACCATATCTGATGACAATATTCTTTAACTCCTCGTCCATATCGGTGGCAGCCATTACCGTTCTGACGAATTCTCCCTTCAGAGATTCATCCAGAAGAAACTCCTTCTCGTCAACGGACAACTCCGTTCTGTCATACACCTTCACATAATAAAACCGATGGGTGAAGCTCTGCCTGAAATACTCTACATCCTTCTCACATTCCACATCAATGCTGCCCAACAGTACGAATTTGACAAAATCCTCCCCACTGCATCCGGCAGCTTTCACCTCTTCCTCTGCCCTGACGATCATTTCCGCGGTTCCGGGACACCCTGTCACATCCACTTCCACAGTGAAAAGCTTTCTCTTTGCAAAGGGTACAAAGGTGTGCTCCACCGTACCCTGCTCCTCGTCAATCTCCAGCACCACAAAGCCATGTTCCCCACACTCATCAAACCCTCGTCCCTCCAGACACCCGGGATAACAATACACCCCGCGGGAATCCAGAACTTCCTTTTTGTATGCGTGAACATGTCCCAATGCCAGGTAATCAATCCCTTTGTTCCGCAACGCCTTCAGGTTGATAATCTCAGCTTTGTCCTTGCTGTCACTTACCGCTTCCTGTCCGTGCAACATAACGATATTACATTTCTTTTCATTTAAAACAAGACTTAAAAAGGCTGAGCTTGCGTTCTCCTCTCCCAGTTCAATCCCGGAAATCGCTATATTACTTCCGATTTCATAGCTCCTCCAGGAATCGGTAAACATATATAGATTCTCAGGAATCTCCTCCATTCCCGTAAGAAAATTATCGCTGTCGTGATTGCCCTTCAGATAGAAAAACCGAATACGGTTATGATGGATAATCTCACTCATAACCGTATTTCTTACCGTAGCAGAAATGTTCTTTTTATCAAATAAATCGCCTGCAATCAAAATCGCGGATACCCGGTTTTTATCGGCATAATCCACCATTCTCACAAAGGAATTCAACAGTTCCCCCTTGCGTTCCTTCAACTGTAATCCCTCCAGATTCGTATTCATCTTCGAATCCAGATGGAGGTCGGCACAATGAATCAGTTTCAATATTTTCCCCCTCTACTGTTCTCCATAGGTATTGTAGTATTCTGTCCGGGCCGCATTGGCTTTGCTGTCTCCCTTGCGGCACTGGGGAGCCAGCAGGCTGCAGTGCCTGCCGCATCCGTTACAAAATAATCCTTTCAGGTATTCCTCCAAGGTAAGTACCTCTGCATCTCCTAGTTCTTTCCCGCTGCAACCACAACTGTGGTCTCTACGCGACTGATTGCCTGA
>CALZBR010000010.1 GCA_945621435.1 uncultured Lachnospiraceae bacterium | reverse complement strand
AATAAGGGAAAAGTGCAAATTACATAGATGTTGATGGGCGGGAAAGCCCGTAAATACTGGAAAGCCCCGAAAATACACGAGAAATTTTGAAGTTGGAGGAGAGAATATTTATGTGTTTTGTATGTGACAGGATTAAAGAAACTAGAGTTGGCAATAACCCATTTCTTGTAAAAGAACTTGAAACTGGATATGTGGTGATTGGGGATTATCAGCATTTTAAAGGGTATACTTTGTTTCTGTATAAGACCCATGTTGTTGAATTATTTGATCTTGATGCAGAAGTAAGAGCAAAGCATTTATATGAAATGACACTTGTTTCCGAAGCTGTAAAAAAAGCTTTCGGAGCACAAAAAATGAATTATGAATGTTTGGGAAACGGGGATGGTGGAGCACATATTCACTGGCATTTATTTCCGAGAAGAGCCGGTGATATAGAGAACTATGGAAATAACGGTAGGGGACCTGTTTGGTGGTACCCGAGGGATAAGATGTACGCTGATGATAACAGACCGAGCAATGAAGAACTTGAAGAAATGAAAAGTAAGCTTCTTTGCGAACTAGACAAACTGTTGATGTGAGCAAACTTTCAGTTTGAGCCTTTGCTACGGGTATTGAATTAATTTCCGGAAGGAAATGGAAAGATTTAGGTCTATTTTACAATGAAGATATATGTAGATTTTGATGATGTAATCTGTGAAACAGCCAGATATTTTACGATACTTGCGAAAGGATTGTTTGGAATAGAGGTGCCTTATCAACAGGTTCAGTTTTTTAATCTTCAGAAATCGTTCAACTTAAGTGATGTACAGTATGATGAATTGATGAGGGCAGGGCATATTCCCCACAATTTGCTTGCTTATGAGGAAACAGTGGGAGCCTCAGAGACGATAAATAAGTGGGTTGGTGAAGGACATGAGGTGTTTATCATTACCGGAAGACCTTTTGATTCCTATGAACCATCAAGAAAGTGGCTTGATGAGCATCAATTGGAGAGGATTCCATTGTTTTGTGTGGATAAATATGGACGTGAAATATTTAACAAGGATTGTACCTACAGTCTGACTTTAGAAAAATTATATCGTATGAATTTTGATTTTGCAATTGAAGATTCGCCGCTTGCCTTCGAGCATGTTCTACATTTTAATCAGTGTAAGGTTGCTGTGTTTAATCGTCCCTGGAACAGACTGGCAGAACTTCCGAATAACAGGTTTGTGAGATGTGAGGGCTGGCAGGAGATTGACAGGATATTTGAGGAGTATGCAGAAAGATTCATTAGAGGGCTTGAAGTATGACAAAAAAACAGCGTACATTAGAGGTAATTGAGAGATTAAAACAGGAGTATCCTGAGACAAACTGCACCTTGAACTATAATGAGGCATGGAAGCTGCTGGTCAGTGTAAGGCTGGCTGCACAATGCACGGACGCCAGAGTAAATGTGGTTGTGGAAGATCTGTATCGCAGATTCCCGGATGTGAATGCCCTTGCCGAAGCTTCGGTGGAGGAGATTGAAGAAATCGTACGTCCCTGTGGTCTTGGAAACAGCAAGGCCAGAGATATCAGTGCCTGTATGAAGATATTGCGGGATGAATATCAGGGAAGGGTTCCGGAGGATTTCGAGAAGCTTCTGGCTTTGCCCGGGGTAGGAAGAAAGAGCGCCAATCTCATCATGGGGGATGTCTTTGGGAAGCCTGCCATCGTGACAGATACTCATTGTATCCGTCTGGTAAATCGTATGGGGATTGTGGATGGAATGAAAGAACCCGGAAAAGTTGAAAAGGAACTCTGGAAGCTGGTACCTCCGGAGGAGGGAAATGATTTCTGCCACAGACTGGTTGACCATGGAAGAGCTGTGTGTACGGCAAGAACCCATCCTTATTGTGAAAAATGCTGTCTCAATGACATTTGCAAAAAAGTAGGGGTGTAGATGAGGCATAAGCATGATTGATGCGGCATAGATTATTGTGAATGATTGAGAATCTAAGGAAGACTGCATGGAGATTTACGTAGTTAAGCCCGGCGATACGGTAGACAGTATAGCAGCATACACAGGAGTGGATGTGCAGAAAATAATCTATGACAATCAGCTGATTTTTCCATATGAGCTTGCTGTAGGGCAAGCTCTTCTTATTGGAAATGATATGAGAAATGCTACAAGAGCAATTGCTGTCGGCGGGTATGCGTACCCCTTCATCAGTGAATGGGTTCTGCGACAAACCCTTCCTTATCTGTCGGAGCTTTCAGTGTTTTCCTATGGTTTTACGGCAGAGGGGGAATTGCTGGCGCCCTTTTTCGGTGATGACCAATGGATGATTCAGGCTGCCCTGGAATTCGGAACCCAGCCGATATTGACGCTTACACCGTTTGGAAATGATGGGAATTTCAACAATCGACTGATCAATTCCGTGGTAAATAATACTGCGTATAGCACCCGTCTGATTCGAAACCTTTTGGAGCTCATGGGCGAAAAGGGATATCAGGGGGTAGATATTGATTTTGAGTTTATTTTACCTCAGGATAGGGATGCTTTTACTTTGTTTGTAAGAAGGGTGGCTGAGGAGATGCGTTATCATGGTTATCATACGTCTGTTGCATTGGCTCCAAAGACATCCTCGGATCAGCAGGGACTGCTATATGAAGGCAAGGATTATCGCGCCTTGGGAGAAGCCGCAGATCATGTACTTCTCATGACCTACGAATGGGGCTACACCTATGGTCCGCCCATGGCAGTGGCACCCATTAATCAGGTGCGCAGGGTGGTAGAATATGCGTTGACACAGATTCCTGCTGAAAAAATTGACCTTGGTGTTCCCAACTACGGATACGACTGGCCGTTGCCTTTTGAGCGGGGAATCACACAGGCGACCACGATTAATAATGTCCAGGCGGTCAGAATTGCTGTGGAATACGGGAGTGAAATCCGATTCGATGAAGTAGCGGAAAGTCCGTATTTTACCTATGAATCTGAGGGTGTGGAACATGAAGTATGGTTTGAAGATGTGAGAAGTCTGCTGTCGAAGTTTGAACTTGTGAAGGAATATGGATTAAGGGGTTGTACTTACTGGACCATCATGCAGTGGTTTCGGGCAAACTGGCTCCTGCTTAGGAATCTGTTTTATGTGAGGAAATGAATCCACAATATTGAAAATGTGATAATGAGCGATTATTGACGCTGCGTTATTGCTGCTATATACTTATAGTTGGTAGGATGCAGGAGGAAAAAATATGAGAATGTATGATGTCATTATGAAAAAAAGAAACGGTGGCGAGCTTTCAAAAGAAGAGATATGTTTCTTTGTCAATGGATATACCGTCGGTGAAATACCGGATTATCAGGTATCGGCGCTGATGATGGCTATATATTTTCGTGGTATGACGGAAAAAGAGACCTACGAGCTTACCATGGCGATGGCTCATAGCGGTGATATACTGGATCTGAGCCGGATTCAGGGTATCAAGGTGGACAAGCACAGTACCGGCGGCGTGGGAGACAAGACATCCCTGGCTTTAACACCTATGGTAGCGGCCTGCGGTATTCCGGTTGCAAAGATGAGTGGAAGAGGGCTTGGACATACAGGCGGTACCATTGATAAGCTGGAGAGCTTTCCGGGCTTTAGTACGTCATTATCTACGGAACAGTTCATTGAAAATATCAATCGTATCGGGATAGCCATCATGGGGCAGACCGCCGACCTGGCACCGGCAGATAAAAAACTATATGCCTTGAGGGATGTGACGGCAACCGTGGACAATATGTCCCTGATTGCAAGCTCTATCATGAGCAAGAAGCTTGCCGCAGGAGCGGACGCGATTGTCTTGGACGTCAAAACAGGAAGCGGTGCTTTTATGAAAAAGAAGGAAGATGCACTCGCATTGGCGGAGGAGATGGTGAAAATCGGCAAAAATGCCGGAAGGAAAACCATTGCCGTTATTTCGGATATGGACCAGCCTCTGGGATATGCGGTTGGTAACGCACTGGAAGTAAGAGAGGCAATCGATACCTTGCGAAATGAAGGACCGGAGGATTTTGTGGAGCTTTGTCTTACACTTGGCTCACAGATGCTGATAGCAGGTGGCAAAGCGGAAGACCAGGTGAACGCAAGGAAGATGCTGCTGGAAGTATTGGAAAACGGAAGGGCATTGGATAAGCTGGCTGAATTTATCAGTGCCCAGGGCGGAGACGGTGAGGTGGTATACCATCCGGAGCTGCTTCCGCAGGCATCGATTCAAAAGGAGATTGCAGCACCTTCCGATGGTTATATAGGACATATTGAATGTGATGAAGTGGGAATCTGCTCCCTGATTCTTGGCGGGGGTCGTGAAACCAAAGAAAGTGAAATCGATTTGGCGGTAGGGATAGTCCTGAATAAAAAGGTCGGAGACAAGGTGAGCAAAGGAGAAACTTTGGCCATCCTTCATGGGAATGACGCAAAAAAGGTAGCAGAGGCTGAAAAACGTTACCTGAATGCATGTACCATTGTAAAAATTCCGGTAGAAAAAGAGCCTATGATTAAGAAAATCATAGGGATGTGACATAGAGAAGGTCTTTCTTTCATAGAATAAAGCATGAAGAAGAGAGAAAACATACTGAAAAAAGAAAAAATCGTGGATTCCCTCAAGCTGCCGAAGGATATCTGCCTGGGAGCAATGAAAGTAACCTTCACCGGAAATTCAGAGGCCTGGATAGAGAATTACAGAGGACTTCTGGAGTATTCTGAATGTATGATTTTACTCCAGGGAAAAACATGTCAGGTATGCCTGGAGGGAAACAGAATGACCATTGACTATTATACCAATGAAGATATGAAAATCAGCGGTTGTATTTCCTGCGTCAGGTTCATTTGAAAAATAGATTTGGAAGAGGATAATTCATGATTGCTTTCGTAAAGTATTTCAGAGGCTATGTGCGTATTCGGGTAATGGGATTTTCACCGGAACGTTTTATGAACCTTTGCTGTAACAAAGGAATTGTGCTTTGGAACATTGAGAGAAAAGATGACGCTTATGAAATGAATATTCACTTAAAAGCTTTTTTGACATTGAGACCGATTGTCAGAAAGACGGGGACAAGGGTTGCTGTATTGCAGAGATACGGCTTCCCTTTTTTTCTGCCTAAAATGTTGAAACGTAAGGTGTTTTTGGTTGGGTTGCTTCTGGCAATTGTATTTTGGCTCTACTCTTCTGTATATATATGGGATATCAGAGTCGAAGGAAATTACAGGATTACGGATGATGTCTTTGGAGATTTTCTGGTAAATAATCATGTAGTGATCGGTATGAAAAAGAGTGAACTTGATATTGAATCATTGGAGAAGGCGATAAGAAAACAATTTCCTGAGATTACCTGGGCTTCGGCAAGATTGGATGGGACAAAATTACGTGTTGAAATAAAAGAGAATGATGCACCTATTCTGAATGAAGAGGAATACCATGAGCCCGGAAGTAATCTTGTCTCGGAGTATAAAGGAAAGATCGTCTCCATGATTGTGCGGAGTGGAATACCCAAGGCCGGGGTTGGGGATGCGGTGGAGGAGGGGGAAATATTGGTTCAGGGAGAGATACCAATCTATAACGACGATACAACTGTCAGAGGTTATTATTATGTGGACTCTGATGCGGATATCGTCTTGGAACATATCATTTCATTTTCGGAGAAATTACCCTTTGATTATGTTGAGAAAGAATATACAGGCAGGCAAAAAAAGAAAAACTATATAAGATTTGGTAAAAAAGAGTGGAATATGTCTGAGAACAGACCTTATCTGGTATATGACAGTGTGATAAAAGAAAGCAGACCGCTCTTGTTTGAAAAACTATCCATCCCAATCTATTTTGGCGGTTGCAGATACAGAGAATACAGAAATGTGGAGCACGAGTATACCCCAGAACAGGCAGAAGCTGTTTTGAATGAAAAATTATACATATTTCTTGAAAGTTTAGAGGAAAAAGGGGTACAAATTCTTGAAAAAGATGTTAAAATAAATTCAGACACTGATTGTTGGGTGATATACGGGGAATTTCTGGTACACGAGAAGATAGGAAAAAGTATTGCTGTTGAGAAAACAGTTATTGAGGAAACGGAACAAGAATGAATGAATACACATTAAAAATGAATATGTCCGTGGAGAATATGCAGAAAATATTCGGAATGCAGGATGTATATATTAAAAAACTGGAGCGGGATTTTGGAGTAACCATTGTGGATCGCAATGGCGAGGTGGTTATTTCGGGTCCGGAGACCATGGTCAGGAAAGCGGCCTCGGTCTTGGAACAGTTAAGTATTGTATCTGAACGCGGAAATGACATCGAGGAGCAGAGCGTGGATTACGCAATTACAATGGGAATGGAAGAACAGGAACAGGTTATTACAGAGATCGATACAGATTGTATCTGTCATACGATTAACGGGAAACCGATTAAACCCAAAACACTGGGGCAAAAAGCATATGTGGATGCCATACGCAACAAGATGATTGTATTTGGTCTGGGTCCTGCAGGAACAGGTAAGACTTATCTGGCAATGGCAATGGCGATAACAGCCTTTAAAAATGATGAAGTAAGCAGGATTATTCTGACCAGACCGGCAATTGAAGCAGGTGAGAAGCTGGGATTTCTTCCCGGTGATCTGCAGAGCAAGGTAGACCCTTATCTGAGACCGTTGTATGATGCTCTTTATCAGATTATGGGAGCGGAGAGTTTTGCCAAAAATATGGAGAAAGGTCTGATAGAGGTTGCTCCTTTGGCGTATATGAGAGGAAGAACTCTGGACAATGCTTATATAATATTGGATGAAGCCCAGAATACAACCCCTGCCCAAATGAAAATGTTTTTGACCAGAATTGGTTTCGGCTCAAAAGTCGTTGTGACCGGAGATGCCTCCCAAAAAGACCTGGCACCCGGAACTCTGTCCGGACTTGATGTGGCAACCAGGGTATTGGGTAAAATAGAGGATATTGCTTTTTGCAGATTGACAAATAAAGACGTGGTTCGTCATCCGCTGGTTCAAAAAATTGTAAAAGCCTATGATGATTATGAAATAAAAGAAAAAGGCAGAAGCAGAGACAGACATGGAAGAAAACAATAAAAAAAAGCAGAAGATTTACTTTGCACAGACAGTCATCCTACTGACAGGAGTCATTGGAGGTCTGCTCTGCGGACATATAGAAAACCAGTCTCCGGAAAGACTGCTTGGAAATACAATCATGATCCTTCTTTTACTGGCAGTTTCCGGTTTGCAATTTCGATATGACGCAATAAATCATAAATTGAACTACAATAATAGTGAGCACGTTATTAGATATCTGGTTTTTGTTGAAGCGGGTATGCTTTTTGCATATGTATGTTGTTTGCTGCCAACGGAAGGCTGGCCGTTTTTGTTCCTGTTTGTAGCGATTTCTCTGTTCAGCAACGAGACCACAGGCATTGTTACGGCTTCCTCTTTGCTTTTGATTCCGGTATTGGTCGGTGGTGCCGGTATTAATGCATTTGCGCTGTATTTTATATGTGGTGTTTTTGCGGTAATACTGTTTAGAAACGTTGAAGAAAGTAACCTTGGAGTTTTAGTGTTACTGTCCGGTCTGGTAATGCTTGTGTGCCTGACGTCCAATGTGATCCTTACTTTGGATACAGTCTTTCGCCCGGAGCTTTTTATTATACCTATCGTCAACATTGTGATAAATGTTCTTCTGATAATGATTGTACTGAAATATTTTTTTGCGAATATTATTTATCTCTATAGGAAACATTATCTTGAACTGAATAATCCGGAAAACAGTGTTATGACAGAACTGAAAACGAAGGACAAAAATACATATATGCGCAGTATTCATACTGCATACTTTTGCGATAGAATAGGTAAGTGCCTCCAATTGGATACAGATGCATTAAAATGTGCAGCATATTATCATTGCATGGGAGAGGAATTGGCAAAGAAAATGGTGGACAAGATGATGCCGCCGCTACCTGACCGGATTCTGTCTGAGTACAGGGAGTTTAAAAAGCAGGGAATCCGAAGCAGAGAAGCTGCTGTATTGTTGTATAGTGATTCTGTGGTCAGCACCTATTTGCTGATGTCAAAAAACGAAGGAAATAATGCAGTCGATATAAAAACATTGATTGAGGCTGTGGATAAGAAAATCAGAGAGAGTTCGATTTTGGACAATTGTGAAATCACAACGAAAGAACTAAGCGTAATGAAAAAAATATTCAGGGAGGAAAAACTATATTATGACTTTTTGCGTGGATAATGAGATGAATGCAGAGTTTCCTTTTGATATTGATGAGACAATAAAATCAGTATGTGAAGCAGTGTTGAAGGAAGAAAAGTGTCCATATGAAGTACAGATAAATGTTGTATTAACGGATAATGAAGGAATTAGGGAATTAAACCGTGAATTCAGAAACATTGACAGGGAAACCGATGTCCTGTCCTTTCCGGGTCTGGAATTTGAGACTCCCGGAGAATTCATCGTTGGTGAGGAGCAGGAAGCGGATTGCTTTGACCCGGATACAAAGGAATTGATTCTTGGAGACATTATGATTTCTGTTGATAAAGTTTACAGTCAGGCAGAAGAATACGGACACAGTACAAAGCGTGAATTTGCATTTCTCATTGCGCACAGTATGCTTCACCTCTGCGGTTACGACCATATGGAAGAGCAGGATGCGGAACTTATGGAACAGAAGCAAAAAATGATTCTTGATGAACTGGGAATTCAAAGAGATTGATTGAGGTGTCAGAATGAATCAGAAGGAGATTCGAAGAAAGCAGGTCCAGGCGATTGTATATCTATTTTCCTTAATCACGATTATGATAATTGCACGATTGACAGGATATCATGGTGTGACATATGTTGCCTGTGCTGTGGAAATATACTTTTTTGTGAGTATTTTGGTAAGTGGTGGTGTTATTGATGCACTGAGCAGAATTCTAAGGTCAAGAAACAGTAAAGGACAATATCGCAATGCAGAAAGTATGAGGCGAAACGCTTTTCTGGTGCAGATCCTGTTTGGAATTCTCGGTACACTGGCTATTTGGGCTATGGCTTCAAGTGTGTCGGAGAAGCTGTTTCACATCCGATATAGTGTACTGATACTTAGTCTTTTGGCACCTGCGGTATTATTGAATACATTATCATCCTTATTCATTGGATATGTGAGGGGGGAGGGCGTTGATCTGGCCGGAGCGATTGCCGGAGTATTGCGTCAGCTGCTGATTATCGGACTGAGTTTTTTGTTTTGTGGCTTGTTTAGAAATTATGGAATAAAAGTCAGTCATCTTCTTGGACAGGAGAATTTCATATATATGTACGCGGGAGTGGGATTTTCCATCGCCGTCTTATTGTCTGAAGTGATCATTACGCTTTTACTTGTTTTACTTTTTATATTTATAAAAAAGCATAAAAAGAATGAACGGCAGGAAGGATTAAAGAAGAAAGATACCATATTTTACAGTATCAGGATTCTGTGCATCAACCGGTTGGCGGGAGCTGTAGTGATGATGGCAATGTTGCTTCCTTTTCCGACAGGGTTATTGCTGTTACAGAAAACTGCCGTGGATTTGGAGGAAATAGCTACCTGCTATGGTATGTATTTGGCAGTATATGTGGTAATTTGTGCACTTCCTGCAATCCTGGTGTCAATAGCAGTACTTCCGGTATGCGGCAAAACAATGTCGCTGATCCGCAAGGAAGAAAACAGATATGCCAAAACCGTATTTCAAAGTGGTGTTCATGCAGGAATTGTATATGGTGTATATGCGACTGTTCTTCTGACGGTATTGAGTAAACCGATGGCTGAGTTGATTTGCGGGACAACAGAGGATGTAGATATTGCAGTAAAAATGATAGCAGGGGGGGCTTCTGTCATACTGTTTTCTGTTTTGATGATTTATTTTATCAGGATACTGGTTTTGACGGGGAAGAAAGGGTTTGTGATTGCGGTTGTCTATCTTGCGGATCTTTTCTTTGCATTAATGACATATTTGTTTTTAAACTCCGGAAATGCAGGAATACTTGCACTGGTATATGCCGGAATCCTTACAACAGGTATCGTGTGTATGATCTTCGGAACCATGGCTTATCACCAGATGCGCCAAAGAATGGACTGGCTGCAGGTTGTGATATTACCCGTAGGCGTATCTTGTATTGCGGGACTGTTGACAATGCTTGTCGGGAAACTGTTGCTTCCGCATTTGGGAAATCTTTTTGCCGTATTTCTTTGTCTGCTGATTTCCATGACTGTTTATTTTGCAGGATTGTTGCTCCTGCGGAATTTCAGCGAGCAGGAATTAGAAAACTTTCCCGGAGGAAGATGGATCTCTCTGGTCGGACAGACCTTAAAAGTCTTTTAATCTCGGTATAAACATTGGATAAGCTGCTGATACTGATTACAAAGGATGGTATTTCAGATGAGATTTGTAAAAAGTATCAGCTTGTTTTTTGTGTATTCCGTGTGTTTATGTGTTCTTAGTTTTTGGATAGGAATGAATTACAATTATGATGTGCTTCAGGAAGAAGACGACAACCGATTTGAATTATACGGTCAGGGTAACATAATTGATGATAAGACTTCAGAATGTGAGGAAAAAAGAGAGTTAGAAACAGAGAAAAAACCGGTATCTGAGAGAAAAACGGAGTCAGAGAGTGAAATTGAGGCTGTCGGTACAGACTGTGAAACTCTCTGTGCCGATACAGAATATGTACTTGAAGAGGTGGATATTCTTTCAGGTACCGTGATTGAAACTTTGTCACGCATGCCACAGAAATATATCGGTATGAACCGGGAACAGTTTTTGGAGGCTATGTCTGTTTATGAAAGCTTTCCTCCGCTGTCAGAACAGGAAAGAGGATTTGTCGGCCTGGAAGTGCTTGGTTTTTCCAGAGAAAAGGTAACAATCCGCATGAATTATAAGTATATTCAGTCAGACGGAAACTTTTATCTCAGAGTATTTAACAATGAAGTATATGTATATTTGGAGGACCTGAAAACGGTTTATATCGAGACCGGAATTTTGTTGAATGAACTGCCGTTTGATTTGCAGCAGAAGATCTTGAATACATTGTATATCGAGAAGGAAGAAGAGTTATATGAGTTCCTGGAAACTTATTCCAGCTAAGAATACGCCGGAAGAAAGGACAGTTTTATGAAAAAGAAAGTAGGTATTGTGGGTGGTGGAGCGGCCGGCATGGTGGCAGCTGTCTTTGCTGCCCGAAACGGAGCAGAGGTCACGATCCTGGAAGGGAACGACAGACTGGGAAAGAAGATTCTTTCAACAGGAAACGGAAAATGTAACCTGGGAAACATGAGATTAAGTACAGAAGATTATTATACCGGGGATACAGCATTTCTGAAAAACAGACTTGAAGAATTTGGTACCGAAGATACCATTGCCTTTTTCAATCAACTTGGGCTGATGGTGAAGCAGATAGGAGACGGATTGTACCCGGTCAGCGAACAGGCTTCGACAGTATTGGATGCGTTAAGATACGAAATTAAAGCAAAAAAGATACAAGTTATTAACGGTTTTCATGTTGAAAAGGTAAGAAGAAATCAGGCGAAAAACAAAATATGTGTAATGCAAAAGGAGAACGTCCTGGAATTTGACAGTTTGGTACTTGCTTGTGGCGGTAAAGCCGCACCCAAAACAGGTTCTGACGGAAGTGGTTATGAGCTTGCAAAGAGTATTGGACATAGTTTGGTCCCTGTAGTGCCTGCTCTTGTACAATTGAAATGTAAGGAAGAATGGTTTAAGTCCATTTCCGGTGTCAGAGCAAAGGCGGGCATTTGTGTCAGGGGAAATGACGAAAAGGA
This sequence comes from uncultured Lachnospiraceae bacterium, assembly GCA_945621435.1. Classification (GTDB taxonomy): domain Bacteria; phylum Bacillota; class Clostridia; order Lachnospirales; family Lachnospiraceae; genus Acetatifactor. Next base: position 63,291 of record CALZBR010000010.1, on the reverse strand, counting down.
ATATGAGGAAAATGGGGAGATTCAGTTTACGGATTATGGCATTTCCGGAATCCCGGTTTTTCAGCTGAGCCGTGTGGCAAATTACATATTGAGAGAACGAAAGGAAATTGAATTTATCATTGATTTTCTGCCTTGGATGAATAAGGAAGGCTTTGCAGAGCGCCTCCTTGCCGAGAGGAGTTCCATCGAGGATGGAAGAACATTGGAAGAGTATTTTACAGGGATTCTGAACAAAAAAATTATGTTATTGTTCTTAAAAATCTGTGGATTACATCCGGGGGATCTTGTAAAATCAGTAAAAAGAGATAAGCTGAAAAAAGTTTATGAGCTTTGTCGGGATTTCAAGGTAACTGTTGTCGGGAGCAATTCCTTTGACAATGCACAGGTATGCGCCGGAGGGGTACCTTTGCATGAGGTAAGTGAAGGGATGGAGTCCGGGAAAATGCCGGGAGTCTTTCTTGCCGGAGAACTTTTGGATGTAGACGGGAAATGCGGAGGCTATAACCTGCAGTGGGCATGGTGCAGTGGAGCCATTGCGGGAACATCGGCTGCAAAATAATCGTAAAGGATCAGAAAATGCTTAGAGTTAATCAGATTAAAATAAAAACGGATCACAGTTTTGAGCAGTTAAAGAGAAAGACTGCGGAATACCTCCATATACCCACGGAGGAGCTTCAATACATTAAGATACAGCGACAATCCATTGATGCCAGAAGAAAACCGGATGTGTTCTATTGTTATTCTGTTGACGTATGTGTTAAGGATGAAAAGAAGGTATTGAAGAGGTTTCACGGAAAGGAAAATCAGGTTTCCTGTATTCAGCCGGTTGTCTATACATTTCCGAAACCGGGAGACAGATTACTGAAGCATCCGATCGTTATTGTTGGTATGGGACCAACCGGTTTGTTTTGTGCCTATTATCTGACAATGCATGGATATCCTGTTGTATTATTGGAGAGGGGCAGAGCCGTGGAACAGAGGCAAAAGGATGTAGAGAACTTTTGGAAAACGGGGAAGCTGGATCCTTCCTCCAACGTACAATTCGGAGAAGGCGGCGCCGGTACCTTTTCGGACGGTAAACTGAACACTCTTGTGAAGGACAAAGACGGCAGAAACAGGGAAGTGTTGGAAACCTTTGTAAAATTCGGCGCTAAGGAATCAATCTGCTATGAGGCGAAACCACATATCGGAACAGACATGCTGATACAAGTCATCAGAAATATGAGAAATGAGATTGTCAGAAATGGTGGTGTAGTACGCTTTGAAAGTCAACTGACAGACATTGAAGTTAAAAATGGGCAGATTTGCGGCGTAATCGTAAACGGTGGAGAAAGGATAGCATGTGAACAAGTGGTTCTTGCCATCGGTCACAGTGCAAGAGATACCTTTTCCATGTTGTATGAGAAAGGTATTCCTATGGAGGCGAAAGCATTTGCTGTGGGCTTTCGTGTCGAACATCCCCAGTCAATGATAAATGAGAATCAATATGGAACCGGTAATCCGGGGAAAATAGGAGCTGCTCCTTACAAGGTAACGGCCCGTGCTCAAAACGGCAGAGGTGTTTATTCTTTCTGTATGTGTCCCGGGGGGTATGTGGTCAATGCCTCATCGGAAGAAGGTTTTTTGGCAGTCAACGGGATGAGCTACAGCGCGCGGGATGGAGTAAACGCCAACAGTGCCGTTATTGTATCCGTTACACCGGAGGATTATCCTTCCGGGCATCCCCTTGGCGGAGTGGAATTTCAGAGAAATCTGGAAAGAAAAGCCTTCGAATTGGGAAATGGAAAGATTCCGGTACAGAGATATGGGGCATTCAAAGCAAGAGTCCGGGGAGAGATAACGGAAGCTGAGAGTTCCTGCGATACAGAACCGGCAAAGCTTCAACCTGCATCAAAAGGAGAGCATTGCTGGACAGATCTAACCGCTGTTTTGCCGGTAGAATGTAACAAAGCCTTTGTCGATGGTATGGAGGAATTTGGAAGGCAGATAGCAGGCTTTGACAGACCGGACGCTATTTTGTCCGGTGTGGAAAGCAGAACTTCGTCTCCGGTGAGGATTTTAAGAGATGAAAAGTTGCAATCTGAAATAAAAGGATTATATCCCTGCGGAGAAGGAGCCGGTTATGCAGGTGGTATCACCTCAGCGGCAATGGATGGCCTGAGGGTGGCGGAAATGATCGCAAAAGAGTATTGTGCGGAGTAATTTCTGTTTGACGGGAAATACAAAATACAGTAGAATAATTACAAATTTTAAAGGAATAATGGTGAATTGAGAAATATGGGTACATTGAGAGAGCAATTGAAAGACAAAAAGAGAATCGTTGTAAAGATCGGTTCTTCTTCCCTGACGCATAAAGAAACGGGAGAAATGGATTATATCCGGATTGAAAAGCTGGTCAGAGAACTCAGCGATATTCGCAATCAGGGGAAGGAAGTTGTGCTTGTGACCTCGGGAGCAATCGCTGCAGGTAAGAAGGCATTAAATCTAAATCAGATTAAGAGAAACAGTGAAGCGGAAACCATGGCTGTAAAACAGGCATGTTCAGCAGTAGGACAGGCAAGACTGATGATGACTTATCAGAAACTTTTTGCAGAATACAATCAGGTAGCTGCTCAGATTCTGATGACCAAGAATACCATTGTAGACAATCTGAACAGATATAATGCCCATAATACTTTTACGGAATTGCTGAAGCTGGGGGTTATTCCGATTGTCAATGAAAACGATACGGTTGCAACCTATGAAATTGAGATAGGTGATAATGATACCTTATCGGCTATTGTGGCAGCCCTGATAGATGCAGATCTATTGATTTTACTCTCTGACATTGACGGACTATACACAGACGATCCCAGAAGAAATCCTGACGCAAGGTTTATCGAACAGGTTGATGAACTGACGGATGAGCTTATGAATATGGGGAAGGGATCTACGGGAAGTGATGTGGGAACCGGCGGAATGAACACAAAGCTGGTTGCGGCCGGAATTGCAACCAGATCTGATGTGGATATGATTATTGCGAACAGTGCAGATATCGGTATTTTACATAGAATCTTAAATGGTTCCAAGGAAGGTACCTTGTTTGTGGGTAAGAGAGATCACAGTTTTGATCTGCCCGGATATGTGGATAAGCTTCATAAGAATTAAGGAAAGAGGAACGCTTATTATGACAATGGACGAAAAAATAGCCCGTATTAATGAACTGTATCATAAATCTCAGGCAGAAGGCTTATCGGAGCAGGAAAAAGAAGAGCAGGCCGCTCTCCGCAAGGACTATATTGAAAGTGTCAGAAACAATTTAAAATGTCAATTAAATAATATCGTTATCGAAAGACCTGACGGAACCAGAGTGAGCTTAAAGGATAAAAAAAATCAAGAAAACAGGTAAAAATGGAAAGCAAAAAAGAGATTCGAAAAAGAATTCTGGAATGCAGAGATAGCTTGACAATGGAAGAAAGAACCCGTGGAGATATTCTGATCACAGAGAGAATTCTGGGGCATCAGTGGTTTTATCGAGCGGAGGAAATCCTGGGATTTGTGAACTATGGAAGTGAGATTTCGACCATGGAACTATTGGAGGTTGCCCTAAAGAGAAATCAAAAATTATATTTGCCAAAGATATGTGCGGATGGTGATATGCGTTTCTACCGGGTCAGGAAATTGGAGGAACTGCAGCCCGGTTATCGGGGAATCAGGGAACCGTCAGGAGAGTCGGAAGAATACCAATATCAGGAAAACAGAGCAGAGAATACCCTGATGTTAATGCCCGGGGTCGCATTTGATATTTATCGCAATCGTATTGGCTACGGTAAAGGGTTTTATGACAGATATTTAAAGGATAAGACGGAACTTCAATACAGAACGATTGCCATAGGCTATCAATGTCAGATGGTAGAAAAGATACCGGAGGAAGAATGTGATATCAGGCCTTATCAGGTAATATGTGTATAGGAATGGAGGTAACTTATGTTCAGCTTAAATGAAATGGGAAAAAGAGCGGTGGAAGCCAAGGGAATCCTGGCAGGTCTGAGCACAGAACAAAAGAATCAGGCGTTGAGATGTGCGGCCGGGAAGCTGATAGAGCAGACGGAATATCTCCTGGAAGCAAATCAACAGGATATGAAGCAAGCGGTAGCCAATGGTATGAATCCGGGGCTGCAGGACCGGCTGAGGCTGAATCCACAGAGAATTCAGGCGATCGCAGAAGGTCTGAAGCAAATCGCAGAATTACCGGATTGCCTTGGAGAAGTGGTGGAATCCTTTGAAAGACCCAATGGCTTGAAGTTACAGAAGGTCAGGGTACCGCTGGGGGTCATTGGTATCATTTATGAGGCAAGACCGAATGTTACTGCAGATGCCTTTGGTCTGTGCTTTAAGACCGGAAATGCTGTTATTTTAAAGGGCGGAAGTGATGCATTGTATTCGAACAAGGCAATCGTAAAGGTGCTTAGAGAGGCTTTGGACTTTTCCGGCATTACGCCTGATGCAATTCAACTGATTGAAGATACCGACAGAGAAGTGACCAGGGAATTCATGAAGCTGAAAACCTATGTTGACGTCCTGATTCCCAGAGGCAGCGCAGGGCTAATACAAAGTGTTGTGGAGAACAGTACGATTCCTGTGATAGAAACCGGTACCGGAAACTGTCATGTGTTTGTGGATAAGGATGCAGATATTGAAATGGCAGTTAAGATTATTTTCAATGCAAAAACACAGAGAGTTGGCGTATGTAATGCCTGCGAATCCCTGGTAGTCCACAACGAGATTAAGGAAAGGTTTTTACCTGCGCTGGCTCAGGCATTGAAGGAAAAGAATGTGGAACTCCGCGGAGACGAGAGGGTATGTGAAGTGCTTTCGGATTGTGTTCCGGCAACGGAAGAGGATTATGGCAAGGAATATCTGGATTATATTCTGTCATTGAAAACGGTTGACTCCGTTGACGAAGCTATTGCGCATATCAATCGCTACGGAACAAAGCATTCTGAGTGTATTGTGACAGAAAATGAAGAAAATGCGGCAAAGTTTCTGAATGCAATTGACGCTGCCTGTGTATATTGGAATGCGTCTACAAGATTTACGGATGGCTTTGAATTCGGTTTTGGGGCAGAAATCGGTATCAGTACACAGAAGCTCCATGCAAGAGGTCCTATGGGTCTGCGGGAATTGACGACATACAAATATCAGATCCGGGGGAACGGACAGGTGCGTGGCTGAGCCGGTCGATAGAGATTTATTTTGTAAAAATGCGTAGAGAAGATTAGGAAACTGGAAAGGAAAAAGTGATATGAAAGAAGTGAACGGAAGTATTTGGCACAGCATCAGTACTCAGAGAGTTACACCGACTGATTTTATTTGTGTAATTGAAATATCCAAGGGCAGCAAGAACAAATATGAATTGGACAAGGAGACAGGACTTCTTATTCTGGATCGCATCCTTCATACATCGACCCATTATCCTGCCAACTATGGTTTTATACCGCGTACCTATGGCGACGACGGAGACCCGTTGGATGTGTTGTTGCTGTGTTCTGAGGCAGTACAGCCATTAACCCTGGTAAGAGCGTATCCCATTGGTGTTATTTCCATGCTGGATAACGGAAAGAATGACGAGAAGATTATCGCGGTTCCTTTCAATGATCCTTATTACAACGGGTACCATGACATTTCAGAACTTCCGCCTCATGTAGTGGAAGAAATGGAGCATTTCTTTACGGTATATAAGTCACTGGAAAACAAGACTACTGCAGTCAATGAAAAGGGAAATCGTGATGAAGCAGTGGAAGTGATCAAGAAATGTCTGGATAACTATATCAATACATTTATCAAAAGCTGGTAAACTTTATCATTACTACCGCGATTTCCGGTGATTCAAGAAAAAGGAGTCTTTACAGGCTTCTTTTTCTTTTGTATAATAAAATGTTCTTAAGGTTTTGTTCGATGTGGAGGGAAATGATGATATTGTATGATGCGGTAAAAGACAGAGAATATAAAATCGAAGGACTTTATGTGGAACCGGGAATCACCAGGAGACTTCAGGCACTGGGTTTGAATGACGGTACCAAAATATATGTTCTCAACAGAAAAAAACGAGGAGCCATGATAATAAAAGTTAGGGGAACCAGACTTGCGTTGGGTAAGCATATATCGTCAAATATTGAAGTAAGTGAAGTAGTCAATACGGAAGAAGCAGAAACAAGAAAGGACGGTTAGAGCAATGAAGAGCGTAAACAGAAGACATATCAGGGTGGCATGCATCGGGAATCCCAATTGCGGAAAGACTACTCTTTTCAACGCTCTGACAGGTTCAAAATTGAAGGTGGCCAACTGGCCGGGGGTGACTGTGGAACGCATGGAGGGAGAAGCTTCCTATGAGGATACGGATATAACCCTGATTGATACTCCCGGAATATATTCCCTGACATCCTATACCATTGAGGAAAAGGTGACCAGAAAGTGCGCTATGGATGATGATATTGATGTGATTATCAATGTTGTGGATGCTTCTTCCCTGGAACGCAATCTGTATCTGACATTTCAGCTGCTGGAACTTGGCAAACCCATTGTACTTGCACTTAATATGATGGATGTTGTCAAGGAGAGAGGTATGGAGATCGATCTGCACAGATTGCCGGAAATGCTTGGCGACATTCCGGTTGTACCTGTGTCGGCTGCAAGACGCAGCGGATTGGACATCCTGTTACATGCAGTCATACATCACTATGAAGAAGGCGGGGGAAAGAAAGGCGTATTAGGAGAGAAGATTGAATATATCCTGGAATACCCCCAAGAGATTGAAGAAAAAATAGCAAAGTTAGAGGTAATGATGGGAGCGCATTTCCCCACTCATTCTTCCGTCCGCTGGCATGCAATTAAACTGCTGGAGGATGATGAGGAAGTGAAACAGGAGCACCCGATCTCAGTGGTAAACATTGTAGACCGAAGCTACGAGAAGGAAATCATTCAATGTAAATATGCATATATTGAAAAGGTTGTGAATGAAGTATTGTTTCATAAAAATAAAAAGGCTGCCTCTACAGATAAAATTGATCGTATCCTGACTCATCCGATTTGGGGAATTCCCGTGTTTCTGTTGATTATGTGTTTGGTATTCTTTCTTACGTTTTCTGTGGGAGATGCCTTGAAAGGTGTGTTTGAAAGTGCATTAACAGCTTTTTCGGACTTAGTGGGAAAAGGCTTGGATAGTGCCGGAGTATCGGCTGTATTAAAATCGTTAATTGTGGAAGGAATCATTGCCGGTGTTGGCGGGATCCTGACTTTTATACCTAACATATTCATTTTGTTTCTGGCATTAGCAATCCTGGAAGACAGTGGATATATGTCGCGTGTTGCTTATGTCATGGATTCCCTGATGGGCAGGTTTGGACTTTCCGGAAAAGCTTTTTTGCCTATGATTCTCGGGTTTGGTTGTACCGTACCTGCAATCATGGCCACCAGGGCCCTGGAAACCGAACATGACAGAAGAAAAACGATGTTATTGACACCATTTATGTCCTGCTCGGCGAGACTGCCTATTTATGTTTTATTTTCTGAGATGTTTTTTCCGAAATATGCAGCCTTAATGGCATTTTCAATGTATGTTATCGGTATGATAATCGCAATCATTGTGGCACTTATTATGAATTTGCCGGAAAAGGGAAAAAGCACGAATTCCTTATTGATTGAATTACCGGAATATAAGCACCCGAACGCCAGGACCATACGTATTTACGTGTGGAATAAGCTAAAGGATTATCTTACGAAGGCCGGAACAACAATATTTATTGCCTCGGTTATCATTTGGTTTCTCCTGAATTTCGGATGCAAAGGAATGATATCGGAGCCGGGGGATAGTTTTGCAGCAGTTATCGGCAGACTCCTGGTTCCCATACTTGCCCCTGCAGGTCTTGGAATGTGGCAGATTGGTGTGGCATTGCTTTCCGGTATTTCGGCAAAGGAAGTGGTTGTATCAAGTTTTGCCGTGCTTTTTGGAGTGGCAAACGCGAACTCTGCAGCCGGAATGAAAATGATTGCCGAGAATATACATAATGTCAATCCGGAATTCGGAGCATTAAATGCGTTCTGTTTAATGATATTTTGTCTGCTTTATGTGCCTTGTGTGGCGACGGTTGCTACTGTGAGAAAAGAGAGTAAATCCCGACTGTTTACATTAAAAATGATAGTATTGCAACTTTTTTTGGCATGGTTGGTTTCTACTCTGGTTTATCAGATTGGAAGTTTGTTATTGTAAGATTTTCAGAGGGTTATGGTAAAGCATATGTGGTTGACAAACTCAAAGTTTGCCAAGTATAATTGATTTTGTTAGAATAAAATGGTGCTTTTGACTGACTAAAATAAGAGGAAACACTATGAGCAATATGAGGGGTATCGATACTCCGGTAAGACAAAGACGAAGACGAGTATTTAAGGAAGTAGCGAATCTTGCCTATCATTCGGAAAATCTGAAGGATGATATGGAAGCATTGCCCTATAAAATTGTTGATTATGAAGAGTCTTCTTACTGGGAGAGTGTATATCGTGACAGAGCTGTAATAAGAGAGCGCATCAGACTTGCCATGGGTATGAGCTTGCGTCCCGAGAACAGAGAACATCCGGGGCATCTGACTGAGGGCTTGGAAGAAAGCAATATTGATGAAAAATATTACGAGCCCCCCTTGATGCAGGTAATTCCGTCTGCGTGTAACGCATGTCCTGAGAATCGCTATGAGATTACCGGCTCCTGTATGGGATGTCTGGCACATCCCTGTCACAGTGTATGTCCCAAGGGTGCCATTTCTATGGTAAATGGGAAGTCCGTAATTGATCAGGACAAATGTATCAAGTGCGGTAAGTGTAAGAATATTTGTCCTTATGATGCTGTTTGTCACAAGGAGCGTCCCTGTAAATCCGCCTGTGGTGTAAATGCTATCAAATCAGACAAGTTTGGCAGGGCCTGTATAGACAAAGATAACTGTGTTTCCTGTGGTATGTGTATGGTGAGTTGTCCCTTTGGAGCGATAGCTGATAAGTCACAGATTTTTCAGTTAATCCGTGCCATGCAGTCCGGTAAAAAGATTATCGCACAGGTGGCACCGGCATTTGTTGGACAATTCGGTGCCGGTGTAACACCGGATATGTTTAAGACGGCTTTGAAAGAATTGGGCTTTGCAGATGTTTATGAGACTGCGCTTGGTGCAGATCTCGGATGTATAGCTGAAGCAGAGCATTATGTGAATGAAGTGGTAAGCGGAAAGCAGGACTTTGCCCTGACCTCCTGTTGCCCGTCTTGGTCTGTCATGGCAAAGAATCTTTTCCCGGAAACCATAGATAAGATCAGCAATGAATTAACGCCTATGGTGGCTACAGCAAGGATTATTAAAAAGGAACACCCGGATGCTTCCGTGGTCTTTATCGGTCCCTGTGCCTCCAAGAAATTGGAAGCTAGCCGCAGAAGCGTACGTTCCGATGTGGATTTTGTCATAACCTTTGAAGAGCTTACAGGAATGTTTGAAGCGAAGGGGATACTGCTTGATGAGATAAAGGCTATGGATGAGATGCAGGATGCGACCGCAGCAGGACGTGGATATGGTGTGGCCGGAGGTGTGGCAGGAGCAATAGAAAAGTGTATTCAGACATACTACCCCGGTACAGAAGTGAAAATCGAACATGCGGAAGGTTTGTCGGAATGTAAGAAAATACTGCTTTTGGCAAAAGCCGGAATGAAAAAGGGGTGTCTGATTGAGGGTATGGCGTGCCCCGGAGGCTGTGTAGCCGGAGCAGGTACCAATATTCCCATAGTTCAGGCTTCAAAAGAAGTTGCCAGGTTTCAGGCAGAGGCAAAGGAAGAGGTGCCCGGGATAAACGGTTGAATAATTGAAAAAGGAGCAGGAGTATGGGATTTTTAGAGAAATTGTTTTCAAAATCATCTGCTTCCGGTACAGGGGTTCAGGATACCTGCTGCAAAGGGGAAGCTGATTTAAGAAAGAGGATTGAAGAAATCGTAGCGACGGAATGGCCGGATTGTGAACTGAGAAAAAACGTTCCCTCCGGGGTATGTGGTGCATGTCAGGGCGCTCGCAAAGAATACACCTATGGTATATATCGTAACGGAATACCTATTGCGATGATAATGCTCCTTAGGGGAAACAACGAATACCGCCTTAAGGAAGTGAGACTGGCACAACAGGCATGTATTGATCAGAGAATTCCTTATATGAATTTTATGACTTACATGGCGAATCGTAGGAGCTATATTTCGGAACGTCTGAAAAAGGAAATCTCAGGTGGAAGATACTGAACCGGATAATAATATATTTGGTGAAAGAAAAGAGGAGGCAGTCATAAACTGCGCCTGCGGGGGGCGAAGCATATCTTAACATACATTTTGCAGGCAATGAGGGTATGTTCAGTCCTGTGTTATAAGCATGGCTTATAACATTCAAAGCTAGTCTCTTTTCTGATATCATCGGGCAGGAATACTGCCCGATGTTTATTTATAAATGTATTGACAGGCATGACAGGATATGAGGTTAAAATGAAACAGACAGTGTTGGAACTGGCACAGGAAGAATGGGCCTGGGAAGAATTTATACAATATAAAATTGCGAAACAGCATTTGAGTCAAAAGGAAGCGGAAGAGTTTTTAAACTTTATAGATCAAAAACGCTATTTGCCAATCTGTGAATTGTGGAGGGAAGGTGTATTTCCGACTCAGTGCCCCGTTAAAAGTATCGTAAACAAAGAAGGCACCGATAAAAAGCGCAGAGTATACACGTATTCGGGAGATGAAGGTATTTTTTTAAAATTTATAGCATTCCAGATGTTTCGTTATGATGATTATCTGATGGATAACTGTTATGCATTTCGAAGAAACAGAGGAGTGCAAGATGCGATAAAGAAAATAGAGAATACTGCAAGGATTGAAAAGAAATGGTGCCTGAAGCTGGATATCAGTGACTATTTCAATTCCATTGATACGGAGCTTTTGCTTCGAAAGCTTGCGTTTATTAGGGATGAGGACCCGGGATTATATCAGTTGTTTGACAGAATTCTGAGTAATAAGAGGGTTTTGTGGAACGGACAATTGGTGGCGGAAGAACACGGAGCCATGGCCGGTATTCCGCTTGCTCCGTTCTTTGCAAATATTTACCTCAGGGATGGAGATTCGTATTTTGCGGAACGGAATGTGGTATATTTTAGATATTCAGATGATATTCTGATATTTGAAGAATCCCCGGAAGCATTGATTCAGAGAAGAAATGAATTGGAAAAAATACTGCAGGTTCATCATCTGAATGTGAATCCTGAAAAGGTATCCGTTTCTGCACCGGGAGAATACTGGGAATACCTGGGATTTGGTTACAGAGATGGCAGTATAGATCTGTCGGAAAATACAATCAGAAAGACAAAGGCCAGAATAAAAAGAAAAGCAGAAGCCCTGAGGCGTTGGCAAAGGAAAAAAGGCTTGGCGGAAGAAAAGGCTGCAATTGGTCTGATTCATGCTATGAATCGTAAGTTTTATGGAGGAAACCAGGGAGAAGAAGATAAGGATTTTACCTGGAGTCGTTGGTTTTTTCCCTGCCTGACAACAGACAGAGGGCTGAAACAAATAGACTCTTGTTTACAGGAATATATACGTTATGCGGTGACCGGGAGACATTACAAAGGCAATTATCGTATCGGATATCAAAAAATCAAACAATGGGGTTACCGGAGTCTTGTACATGAGTTCTGGAAAGGGAAACATGACAATCAAAAAGAAAAAGTTGCACTTTCGGAGAAAAGGTAATAAAATGAATACACATCATTGATAGAAAGTAAGAAGAAACGAGGAACAGTAATGAAAATAAGAACTAGATTTGCACCGAGCCCTACAGGAAAAATGCATGTAGGTAATCTCAGAACCGGATTATATGCGTTTTTGATTTCAAAGCACGAAGGCGGGGATTTCATGCTCCGTATCGAGGATACTGACCAGGAGAGATATGTGGAAGGTGCTACTGATATTATTTACAGAACCTTGGATAAGGCAGGACTGAAGCATGATGAAGGTCCGGATAAGGATGGTGGATACGGTCCCTATGTGCAGAGTGAACGCATGAAGACCGGTATTTATATGAAATATGCAAAGGAACTGGTTGAAAAGGGGGAAGCGTATTATTGCTTCTGTGATAAGGAGAGACTGGCAACCCTGAAATCCGAGGTGGTGGAAGGCAAAGAAATCAGCATTTATGATAAACATTGCCTCTATCTTCCCAAGGAGGAGATTGAAGCTAACCTTGCAGCCGGTAAACCTTTTGTAATTCGTCAGAACAATCCCAAGGAAGGTTCAACCACTTTCCATGATGAGCTCTACGGAGATATCACTGTGGATAACGCAGAGCTGGATGATATGATCCTGATTAAATCAGACGGCTATCCAACCTACAACTTTGCAAATGTAGTAGATGATCATACGATGAATATTACCCATGTTGTCAGAGGAAATGAATACATTTCTTCTTCTCCCAGGTATCAGAGACTGTATGATGCGTTCGGCTGGGAGAGCCCGAAGTATATTCATCTCCCTTTGATTACCGACGAGAATCATAAGAAGCTTGCGAAGAGAAGCGGAAACACTTCATATATGTTCGAAGAACTGGTGGAAAGCGGATTCCTTTCCGAGGCAGTCGTAAACTATATTGCCCTGCTCGGATGGTCTCCTGAAGAGAATCGTGAGATTTTCAGCCTTGAAGAGTTGATTCAGGAATTTGATTACAAGAGGATCAGCAAATCTCCTGCCGTATTTGATAATGTAAAGCTTCGTTGGATGAATGGTGAATATATCAAAGCTATGGATTTCGACAGATTTTATGACATGGCAGAGCCCTATCTGAAGGAGGCCCTTGGGGATGGATTTGATCTGAAGAAAATTGCTGCCATGGTAAAGACCAGAATCGAGATTTTCCCGGATATCGCAGAGCTGGTTGATTTTTTTAAGGAATTACCCGAATACGATACGGCGATGTATACACACAAGAAAATGAAGACAGACAGTGTTTCTTCCCTGCAGGTTCTGCAGGATGTGCTTCCTATTCTGGAGAAACAGGAGGATTACAGCAATGATGGTCTTTATCAGACACTCCTGGCTTATGTGAATGAAAAGGGTGTGAAGAACGGTTATGTGATGTGGCCCATCAGAACTGCTGTTTCAGGCAAGCAAATGACTCCTGCAGGTGCTACTGAAATCATGGAGATTTTGGGAAAGGAGGAGACCCTTCGAAGAATCAGAAAGGGTATCGAAATGTTGCAGAATGCTTGAAATTAACAAATTAAATAACGCACAGCGAAAGGCTGTGACCTGGGGAGAGGGACCGCTGCTTGTATTGGCGGGTCCCGGCTCCGGGAAAACCTTTGTAATTGTCAGTCGAATCCTTTATCTCTTGGAGATGGGTATTCCGCCCGAATCCATTCTTGTAATCACATTCACAAAAGAAGCTGCAATGTCAATGCAGCACAGATTTCAAAACAGTACTCCCAATATTACGCAACCCGTCAATTTTGGAACTTTTCACTCTGTCTTTTATCATATCTTAAAAGAATCCTATCCGAATCGACGATGGAATCTGATCAAAGAAACCCAAAAGAAAAATTTAATGTCATCTATACTTCGCGGTATGCTGACAAAGGACGAATATGAGGACAGGATTGGGGAAATCGCAGAAGATACAGAGAGTGTTCTCCGCGCTATCATGCTGTATAAAAATACAGGACATCTTCAAAGATCATTAAAATATGTTCCCTCTGCCTGGAAAGAAAGGTTCGAAGCTATAGCAGAAAAATACAAGTATGAAATGAAACGATCAGAATTGCTGGAATTTGATGATATGATTTATGAATGCCATGAATTGCTGCTGCGGGATGAGAATATCAGAAACTATTGGAAGAAGAGATTCCGGCATATCCTGATTGATGAATTCCAGGATTGTAATCAGATGCAATATGAGACTCTAAAATTGCTTTCCGGAGAGAATACTAATCTTTTTGCCGTTGGGGATGATGATCAGTCAATCTATGGATTCCGAGGAGCCAGTCCTGATATCATACGCAGATTTTCAGAGGATTTCCATAGTGGGCGAGTACTTCTGGATACCAATTACAGAAGCAGGGAAGAAATCGTAATGGCGTCTCTTGCGGTGATCAACGAAAACAGGAATAGATTCCCCAAGGAATTAAGAGCTGTTAAGACGGATCGGGAACGAATTGAGATAGGTATTAAGAGCTTTGAAACAAAAGAACAGGAACAAGATTATGTTCAAAAGCTTTTAAGAGAATGGTCAGAAATCCATCAAAAGGAAGAAAAAGTATGTGCGGTTCTGTTTCGAACCAATGCTTACATGCAGCGGATGGCCTCTGAATTGACTAAGGCAGGAATTTCCTTTGGAATGAAAGAAAAAATACAAAGTATTTACGAGAACCCTATCATCAGGGATATCATGGCATATCTGCTGTTGTCTTGCGGGGAGTGGAAAAGAGAATACATTTTAAGAATTATGAACAAACCGATGAGGTATATCAACAGGGAGGCGATAGATGAAAGAGGTTCCATCAGGGAGATTGTGGATTGGTATGGCAGAAATGCTTTGGCAGGAATGAGAAACGAACAGATAACCTCACTGGAATTGTTGGACAGACAATTAACATTTTTGAAAACTCTTTCTCCGGCCAATGGTGTTAATTATGTGTTGAGGGGTATCGGATATGGTGATTATCTCAGGAGACGTGCTGCCGGAAATCAGGAAAAGTACAATGAATGGATGGAACTGACAGAGTGGTTGAAGGCAGACGGTGAAAAATACCAATCCATAAAAGAATGGCATCAGGCACAGGAGTCGTATACCCGCAAAATAGAAGATACTGATTCAGCGGGGGCGCGGAGAGGAAGAAATAAAGAAAATATCCAGCTCATGACGGTACATGCATCAAAGGGCCTGGAATTTGAGAAGGTCATTGTGCCGGATTGCAATGAAAAGATTTTTCCGCATGGTAATCTGCCGGATGAGGAAAGCGTTGAGGAAGAGAGAAGAATCTTCTATGTGGCTATGACAAGGGCAAAAGAAGACCTGGAACTTCTTTATCTGAAAGGAGATAAAGCGCGTCCCAGGCTTCCGTCAAGATTCTTAAATCCGCTTATTCTTCGACGTCAATGAGCTCGTCGAATTCGTTTTTGTCGAGAAATTCATCGAAGGCATCGGCAACAGCTTCATATTCATCATCGTCTTCAATGTAAATCAGTTCCGGTTCTTCATTGCTGTCGTCGGGATTTTCTTTGTAACCGTAGAACCAGACTTCGCCATCCTCATTTTCGCCATTCTCGTTCAGGGGAAGAAGAGCAATGTAATCCTTCTTGTCGACTGTAAGAATAGTGATTACTGCACAATTGACTATGGTACCGTCTGTAAGCTCTATTTCGACTGTCATTTCTTCTTCATCAAAATTATCTTTTTTGCCCATGGAAACCTCCTGTTTTACTTATATTTTTTACAGATTTGTAAATAGTATATCATTATTTTTAAAATCTGCAATATTTTTAGTGGAAATTTAAATAGTATTGTGGTATGATATGTTACATAATTGTTAAATAATATTTACAGAGTTTAATTTTATATAATTATTTACTGAAATTAAGGAGTTCTTTATGAATTACAAGAAAGCAAAGGTAGTAGCGGCAACAGCCGTCGTCGTTTTGGGATTGTGTTTTGATATGAAAGCCCAGGCTGCAAATTCCGATATTGATATGACGAAGGAATTTGTGACATGTTATGAGGGAAATATTGAAACCGGAATAAAGAAAAAATCTATTTCGGCTGAAGAATATAACGAATATAAGGATTTTGCAATCGCAAAGGTGACTGATTTCGTTAATGTACGCTCCGGTCCCGGCACGGACAGCGCCGTTGTCGGAAAGATATATGATGGTGCGGTAGCGCATGTGATCGAGTGTGCAGGGGAGAACGGGGAATGGTTTAAAATGGTATCCGGTGATGTGGAAGGGTATATCAAAGCCGAATACTTTATTTATGGTATGGAAGCAGTTAGAAAGATTGATAATTATGTTGCCAGATATGCAGTTATCAAAGCGGATGTACTGAATGTCAGATGTGAGCCCGGAACCGATAAAGATCCTGTAGGATATGTGCAAAATGGCGAAAAGCTTAAAGTGTTGGAGGATCAGGGTGACTGGATAAAGGTACAGTACACTGACACCCGGATTGGTTATGTCGCAGCTGAATATGTAACAATCAGTGAAGAATTTAAATATGCCAAAACACTGGAACAGGAGGCTGCTGAACTTGCAGCGCAGAGATTGCTGGCAGAACGCCTGAATAACGGTAATGTAAAAGAAAATGTCAATATCACTGCTGTTCCGAAAAAAGGAGACTACGAGAATACTACTGAACTCAGAAAAGCAATCGTAGATTATGCTATGCAGTTCCTTGGAAATAAGTATGTTAGTGGTGGACACTCTCTTGTTACAGGAACGGATTGTTCCGGATTTACCAGTATGATTTATGCTGAATTCGGGTATTCCCTGAGTAGAATTCCCGCGGGTCAGTTGTCTGACGCAGGAAGAGGAATCAGTTATGAAGAGATGCAACCGGGTGATATCATTTGTTATGGCAGTCAGTCCTGCAGTCACGTGGCACTCTATATTGGAAATGGGCAGATAGTTCATTCTGCCAATTCCAGAAGAGGCGTTGTGACTGACAGTGCGACATGCATGAATATTCTCGGTATCAGAAATGTGATTGATTAACCGGCCGCCGGAAGTGTTTCGTCGGCGGCGGGCCCAAGGATAGAATCCTTGGGCAGAATCCAGTCACCAAATATTTCCCAGCTCCATTTTTGGAGATCTGCGAGATGGAATGGCACTCCACCGTATCCCCAGATACCGTGACGCAGTGCCATTTCTTCTGTGTATTCCTCCAGCGGATATACGTTTTCAAAGCGTGTAGGACTGTAATTGTAATGGTTTACCAGCGGAATTACACCGGTATTTGTTTCAGAGATATAAATGGAGTCCTCGGTAACATGGAAGGTTACCCAGGCGAGTCCTTCTAACATAGTTATCTGTTGTTTCTGCGTTGAAGTATAGTTTCCAAGGGAATAATAGCAAAGCGCTTTATTGCCGTTCTCGGCGGTAATCCACTCCACAGGCTGAGGGACATGGGGGTGGGTTCCGATAATCAGATCAGCTCCGGCTTCCGTCATCTGCATTCCCCAATCCTTTTGGAAAGAAGAAGGGGAAGTCTGATATTCGGTTCCCCAGTGGGGAAATACGATTACAATGTCTGCAACTTCGTTTGCCTTCTGAATATCGGTGATTACCTTGGGGTTTAAGGTAGTAAAATCGATCGCTCCGTTTGTTTCATTATAGGCGCAAAGCATTTCCAGCCTTCCCATGTAACCGGAAGAAATGACACTTGCATTCGGACCATAGGTATAGTTCAGAATCGCAAAGGTTTTTCCTTTGACTGTCAAAATGGGAATCTCCGGATTTTCTTCTTTTTCAGCATGAATACCTGAAATCAGTACTTCAGGGTGTGTTTCCCAGAAGGCCACACAATTCTTGATCCCTTCTACGCCTTTGTCAGCGGTGTGGTTTGTCGAATGTAAAACAACATTGAAGCCGGCTGCTGCGATGGCATCTCCTATTTCGGTAGGAGAGTTAAATGTGGGATATCCGGAAAAGCCTAAATGATTACCGCCGAAAATCGTCTCCTGATTAATGGCTTTGATATCGGCAACAGCAAGCAAATCCTCAATTCCGTTGAACAAAAAACTGTAATCTCTTGTTCCGTCAGCCTGAATGCCGGAATTAACAATTCCCATATGAATCAGGTTATCGCCCAGTGCCAGAAGAGTGATGTCATATTCTTCGAACGGGGGTTCCTCGGGTTCGGTGCTTTCGGGAACAGAGGCAACAACATTATCCTGTGATGGGGTATTGTCTGATAAAACCTCTGTTGAAGCAAGACTTCCCTGATTGGCAGTCCCGGTGGTTCCTCCTTTTGATAAAAAGAAGACAATTACTGCAAGAATAAGTAGTGCTGATGGTATAATAATCGGTAAGTATTTTTTCTTTTTCATGATTTTTCCTCCGTTCTTGTATCATAACTTTAATTATCTGTTTATGTCAATGAGAAAATATGTTAAAATAGAATCAGGCTTGCGTGGATAGAAAGGATGGAGAGTGTTATGAAGGTTTCGTTTGTTTCCAAAGACCCTGATTGCGGTATTGTATTATATAATTCAGATACGGGCGGCGAGAGGAGAATTCCTTTTTCGGAAAAGAAAAGACAGGGGAATGTATATTTCGGAGAAATAACGGATCTTTTACCGGAGGAAACATCCTATTTGTTCTATCAGGGGGATCAACTTATTCCGGATGAACATGGTCTTGTTTTCCCCGGAATGTCAGAGTACGGGAAAAAGAGAACATTAAGAGATAAAAAAGCCGGTATTGTGGTGCCTGAATTTGATTGGGGAGAAGAGGAATATCCGTATCTGCCATTCAGCGAGAGTATAATGTATTGTTTACATGTAAGAGGATTTACAAAGCACATGTCCTCAGGGGTAAGTTCAAAAGGGAGTTTTAACGGTATCAGAGAGAAGATTCCTTATCTGAAAGAAATCGGAATTACAACGCTTGAACTGCAACCATGTTATGAATTTGAAGAGATAGAAGAAAAAGCAGATGAACTACAGTATCTGAGTTCGATGGATGGATGTAAAGCAAAGGTTGAACGTAAGATTAATTATTGGGGATATAAAAAGGGTTATTATTATGCCCCCAAGGCAGCGTATGCCGAGAATAATCCGGTCACAGAACTTAAGGGTCTTATTAAAGAGCTTCATAAGAACAAAATGGAGCTGATCATGCAGTTTTATTTTCCGTTGGAAGTAAACAGAAATGAAATCAGAGACATTTTGAGATTCTGGGCCAATGAATATCATGTGGACGGCTTCCATCTAATGGGAGAGAATCTGCCGGTGGAAATGATTGCCGGTGATCAGATGCTGGCAGACAGAAAGATTCTGTTTTATCGGTTTAACGGGACGGAGATTGAGGAATTTCGGGAATATCGTGGGTTTCCGCACCTGTGTGAGTACAACGACCAATACATGTATGATATGAGAAAGTTTTTGAAGGGGGATGAGAACACTCTTGAAAAGGCACTTCAGAATATGAGATATCTGCCTTCGGGGATCGGTGCGGTCCATTATATGACGAATTACTACGGGCTGACACTGGCAGATCTGGTCAGTTATGATTACAAACATAATGAAGCAAACGGTGAGAATAATCGTGACGGTAATGATTATAATGCTTCCTGGAACTGTGGAGAAGAAGGTATTACCAGAAGTAAAAAGATAAAGAAGCTTCGCTTCAGACAGCTAAAAAATGCAATGTGTCTGCTGATGTTCTCACAGTCTATCCCGTTGATCTTTATGGGAGATGAATTCGGCAATTCTCAAAAAGGAAATAATAATCCCTGGTGCCAGGACAATACACTGACATGGTTGGACTGGAGCGTATCCGAAAAGAATCATGAGCTTTTGTCATTTTGGAAGGAGCTCGTAGAGTTGAGAAGAAAACATAAAGTACTTCATCCCGAGAAAGCAATGCAAATGATGGATACGGAAAGCTGCGGATATCCGGATTTATCCTATCATGATGAGAACGCATGGCGGGGCAGCGCCAATCATCATCAAAGATATATAGGAATAATGATGTGTGAGACTGAGAAAGAGAGAAAGACGACAACCGGTGAAGCAGAGAATTGTTTTATTTATCTTGCAATAAATATGCACTGGGAAAAACATAAGCTTGCATTTCCGAGACTGCCCAAGGGATTGACCTGGAGGCTTTTGATTGATACATCAGAAGAATCGCCGAAACAGGATGAAAATGAAATTATCCATGGGGTTGAGGATGTTAAGGATTTATTCCGTGAGATTCCACCCAGAAGTATTGCGGTATTGGTTAGCGAAAAAGAGCCGGAGAATAAAGCAAAAAAGAAAACGGGAAAGGTTATAAAATAAAGAGACTGATGGGGAGATTCTGGTCACATTTTAAGACAATCACATATCATAAATACCTGGTTGCCAGGGGATGCTTTAAAATCGGTCTGTATAAACAGGGGCTGTTGCATGATATGTCAAAATACAGTCCGACGGAATTCCGGGTAGGGGTAAGATACTATCAGGGTACAAGAAGTCCGAATAATGCAGAACGAGAGGCAACAGGGGTATCAACAGCATGGCTGCACCATAAAGGCAGAAATAAGCATCATTATGAATATTGGCAGGATTATACCACGGATCCCGATAGAAAAGGCTTGTTGGTTCCTGTTCCGATGCCGGACAAATATGTTGCTGAAATGATTATGGATCGAATCGCTGCATGTAAGGTATACCGTGGAAAAGCATATACGGATTCTGCACCGCTTGAATATTATGAACAGGCATCGAAGCATGAACAGATACATCCCGAAACGGCCAAAGTTCTGGAAAGAATGCTGAGAATGCTGGCTGAGGAAGGTGAAAAGAAAACATTTGAATGCATAAAGGAAGAACTCGTAAAGAAAAAGAAAACAAAAGAGTCACAATGCAGAGAAAATAACATATGATACCATAAAACTAAATATGGTGAAGCTATGAATTGGCTTGTTTTATTATTGTTATTTTGTTGCAGCGATTGCGGTTGTGATTTCGGCTGCAACAAAAAAGGGTGTTGCAGAAATCATGAAAGACATGAGTGCGAAAGAAGTTCCGAAGGAAGGGAAGAAAGCTGCAGATGCTGTGAGAGAGAAGAGCGAAAAGAAAAAGAGGAACGGGGGAAATGCGATACACCCGGTATGGTTCCTCCTCCTTGGCAGGAGTATCCTTCTGTAGGAAACCGAAGAGAAGAGAATTGTGAGTGCGGATGTAAATAAGCAGAGGGAGTCCTTATCCGGGGGTGGATAAGGACTCTTATTTTACAAGAAAAAAGTATTTTAAAATAATATTATTTGTGCTATATTATTTACAAAGAAAAAAGGAGGCGTTTCCCATGGCAAACGATAAGTATGTGGCCTATGTGTCTACCTATACACAGGGGGATAACCACGGAATCAGAATATATGATGTTGATATGGAAAAAGGACGTTTTTATGAGAAGGACCAGGTTGAGATTACCAATTCATCCTATGTTACCATCTCTCACAATGAAAAGTATCTATATTCCATTACTGACTTTGGAGTAGAAGCATATGTGATTAAGAAGGATGGCACCTTGGAGTTCTTGAATTTTGCTTCTATCAATGGTATGAGAGGCTGCTATCTTTCGACGGATTATACGGACAGTCTTCTTTTTGTGGCAGGATACCATGATGGGAAATTGACTGTGTTAAGATTAAAAGAGGATGGTTCTATCGGGGAAATCACAGACGAGATCTTTCATAAAGGCTTGGGAAGCCTGGCAGACAGAAATTTCAGACCTCACATTAATTGTGCCAGAATGACCCATGACAATAAATACCTTCTGGTTGCAGACCAGGGCATGGATCACATCAATATCTATAAACTTGATTTGGCCAACGGAAAAGTTTTGCTTGCCGATGTGCTGAGAAGTGAAATGGAATCAGCACCCAGACACATCAAGATTTCCAGAGACGGCAGATTTATTTATATTGTTCACGAATGGAAATGCTATATTGATGTTTACTCATATGAAGATAAGAATGGACAACCTGTATTTGAAAAGGTCCAGACCGTGGATATCATTAAGCTGGATAAAGGAAGTACCTATGCAGCAAGTGCACTGACATTTTCAGACGACCATCAGTATTTGCTGAGTACGGTAGCAGGAGATAATTCTGTAGTTATTTACAAGGTTGATGAAGAAACAGGATTACTTGAAAGAATATTCTGCCTGCCGGTCAGCGGTGAATATCCAAAGGATGCAATCCTGTTCCCCAACAACAAGTTCCTTGTTTCCCTGAACCATGAATCAAATGAAATGACCTTCTTCCATGTGAATCTGGAGGACAAGACAATGATTATGAACGGACAGGGAATTAAGGTAAATGCACCTAACTGTATTACATTCCACAAGCTATAATCATCAAGAACGATAAAAATCAATTAGAGAATCCAGTTTGGAAGACATGTTGATCATCATGGAATCCAGAACTGTCAGTGCAGTCATACATTCCATGACCACAACAGCTCTGGGAACGATGACGGGATCGTGTCTTCCTTTTATATTGACATCAATTTCTTCCCCTGACTGATTAATGGTTTGCTGTGTTTTGTAAATAGAAGGAGTAGGTTTAACATGTGCCCGAATCACAACAGTACTGCCGTCGCTGATTCCGCCAAGAATACCACCGGCGTGATTGGTTGATTTTACGGTCTGATGATTCAGGGAACGGAAAGAGTCGTTATTTTCGCTGCCGTATCTCTTGGATACAGCGCAGCCATCACCGATTTCCACTGCTTTCACGGCACCGATGGACATGATCGCTTTTGCAAGATTGGCATCAAGTTTTTCGAAAACCGGATCTCCAATGCCGGCAGGAAGTCCTTCCACGAGACATTCCATACATCCTCCTACGGAATCGGTATTCTTTTTGGCTGCCTCAAGGTAAGATAATGCCTCTTCGTTTGCCCGGATGTCAGGCATGGCAGTAGGAGTTGACAATATGGCGGAAGGATCAAAGTTTGATAAATCTGCTTCCACGGGACCGATAGAACGTGTATAGGCACAGACCTGAATTCCCATAGCTTTTAATATTTTTAAAGCAATTGCACCGGCAGCTACACGTCCGATGGTTTCACGTCCTGATGAACGTCCACCGCCACGATAGTCACGAAATCCGTACTTTGCATCAAAAGTGTAGTCAGCATGCCCCGGACGATAATAAGATGCAATCTCACTGTAATCGCGAGATATTTGTGACGTATTGCGCACCATAAGAGAAATAGGCGTACCGGTTGTTTTCCCTTCAAAAACACCGGAAAGTATTTCTACGGTATCGTCCTCCTTGCGCGGAGTGGTGATGCTGCTGGTGCCCGGTTTTCTGCGATCCAGATATAGTTGAATGTCTCTTTCGTTCAGCTCAAGTCCGGCAGGGCAGCCATCGATGACGACACCAAGCGCTTTGCCATGTGATTCTCCCCAGGTGGTGATTCGAAAAATAGTACCCAATGTTGATCCGGCCATATTATTACCTCCGACTGAATATTTGACTTGAATTATACTTAATTTATCATGAAATAGCAACTTTTTTAAATAAATGATGAAAAAGAAATAAAATTATGTTATTGTAAAAGATATAGTTAAGTGATGTTAAAATTGCGAAAGACGGAAATCATGGAAATAACAGCAAAAGAACGTTTTCAAAAAAAGCTAAATGAATTACAAAACAGCAACCATTATTTCAGAATAATACGAAAGCCGGTTTATGCAATAGGAATGATGTGGTTCCGGTTCGAGGAAGGTATTGTAAGGAACAAAAAAAGATTCTCTATTGCTATAGTAACACTTATGACGGCAACGATATATAGCAGCTTTTCATTTCCCATCTTTGCCTCGGAGGATGAAATAGTAGAATGTAAAACGAACGAAATGAGACAGCAGACAGTAAATTCTCAAATCATAAACAGTGAAGTATATGCCGATATGATCACCATTCAGGATGATTCTGATGATTTCCTGAATACAATAAATAAAATACAGGAAGTTGCAGATATCAGCACCGAAAAAGCGGAAGAAGATAAGAAGAATCATGAGGAACAGGATTACAGTGACTATCAATTTTCTCCTGAGGATTGGAGGTATATTCTTGTCAACAAACAGCATTCCATTCCGGAGGGTTATGAAGAAAATATAAAGTTTGGGCAGATTGTAACAGGAAGAGGTGTGATGCTCTTTGATGAAAGAGTTGTTGATGACCTGACAGCAATGATAGAAGCTGCCGGGGAAGACGGAGTGGTGCTTGAGATTCAATCACCCTATCGTGACTTTACCTATCAGAGATGGCTGTTTAACAGAAAAATCTCGATATATATGTCACAGGGATTGTCTTATATTGAGGCATATCAGTTGTCCAGTCAGGCTGTTACAATACCTAATGCCAGTGAACATCAGATCGGTCTTTCGCTGGATATTCTGACGGATAATTATTTTAATCTGAATGAAGGATTTGCTTATACCGTGGCAGGCAGATGGCTGGCTGCCAATAGTTACAGGTATGGATTTATTTTAAGATATCCCAAGGGAAAAGAGGATATTACCTGTATTGAGTACGAACCATGGCATTTCCGATATGTAGGAGTAGAGGCAGCTACGGTTATTATGAAAAACGGTATTACGCTGGAAGAATTCTGGGAGGAATATTTATAAAAATGTATCGCATTATAAAGCAGGAAGGAAGAGCCAAAAGAGCGGAGTTTACCACAGTACACGGAACCATTCAGACTCCTGTGTTTATGAACGTCGGAACGGTGGCTGCAATTAAAGGAGCTGTTGCAACTTCTGATTTGGAACAGATCAAAACACAGGTGGAGTTATCCAACACGTATCATTTACATGTGCGCCCCGGTGACAAATTAATCAAGCAGTTGGGCGGACTTCATAAGTTTATGTCATGGGACAAGCCGATTTTAACCGATTCAGGAGGATTTCAGGTTTTTTCCCTGGCTGGATTGAGAAAGATTAAGGAAGAAGGCGTTTATTTCAATTCACATATTGATGGACGGAAGATTTTCATGGGACCGGAGGAGAGCATGCAGATCCAATCCAATCTTGCTTCAACGATCGCCATGGCTTTTGATGAATGCGCTCCCAGCAAGGCTGATCGAACCTATGTTAAGGATTCTGTCGAGAGGACAACCAGGTGGCTGGACCGTTGCAAAAGGGAAATGAACAGATTAAATTCTCTTGAGGATACAATCAACAAGAACCAGCTTCTTTTCGGAATTAACCAGGGAGCAGTCTATCCGGATATCAGAATTGAGCATGCAAAACGTATTTCCGAGATGGATCTGGATGGATATGCGGTAGGGGGGCTTGCGGTAGGTGAGACCCACGAGGAAATGTATCATATTCTGGATGAAGTAGTTCCTTTTCTGCCGAAGAATAAACCTACTTATCTGATGGGGGTCGGAACTCCTGCCAATATCCTGGAGGGGGTAGAACGCGGTGTGGATTTCTTTGATTGTGTTTATCCTACCAGAAACGGCAGACATGGCCATTTATATACTAACTATGGAAAGATAAATCTGTTCAATGCTAAGTATGAAGCGGATGACAGACCAATCGAAGAAGGATGCCGGTGTCCCGCCTGCCAAAGATATTCCAGAGCTTATATCAGGCATTTGCTGAAGGCGAAGGAAATGCTGGGAATGAGGCTGTGTGTTCTGCATAATCTCTATTTCTACAACACGATGATGGAAGAAATCAGGGATTCCCTTGAAGAAGGGCGGTTTGCTGAGTATAAAAGACGCAAGCTGGAGAATATGTCACGTATACAACAGGGAAAATAAAAAAAATATAAAGTACTTGCCCTTTGGCAAAAATTTGTATATGATATCTATTTGGAAGATATAGGTGTAGCGAAGTAAGCTGTTTTCGACTGCCGGAATGGAGGAAAAATGGGAATTTTATTGGATGGTGAGGCAAGTGTTGCAGAGCAAACGGCTGCAGTGAGCGCCGGTGGAAGTCTGCTCACAATGGTAATTGTTTGGGGTTTGTTTTTCCTGGCAATGTGGTTTATTTTATTTAGACCGCAGAGTAAGGAAAAGAAGAGGATGGCATCTATGATTGCCTCACTGGAAGTGGGCGATTGTGTTATGACTACCTCGGGTTTCTACGGAATCATCATTGACATCACGGATGATACAGTTATCGTTGAATTCGGTAATAATAAAAACTGCCGTATCCCTATGGATAAGGGGGCAATCAGCCGTGTGGAGAAGCCCACGGAGAACTGAAGCAATTGAATTATATTTTTAAGGAAAAGATGGGATGGTGCCAACTGACATTGCCTCATCTTTTTTTCTTTATGGTTGAAATTTGTGCTCTTATAAGTTATGATATAAGAGCAGTTTTATACAATTTTAAGGATTTATAAGTAACTATATTACATATGGTAAAAGGAGAAATGTTATGGAACTTCATATTACTTGTATTCCGGGAGACGGAATCGGACCGGAGATTGTCTCTGAAGCCAAAAAAGTATTAAACAAAGTGGCTGAGGTCTACGGACACAAAATGATTTTCGAGGATATTCTCATGGGCGGAGCCTCCATTGATGTACACGGTGTTCCTTTGACTGAGGAAGCAATTGCCAGGGCAAAGGCGGCTGATGCTGTACTAATGGGTTCTATCGGAGGAGATACCACAACCTCTCCCTGGTATAAACTGCCTCCCAACCTGCGTCCGGAAGCAGGTCTTCTGGCAATCAGAAAAGCTTTGAATCTCTTTGCCAATCTGCGTCCTGCGGTTCTTTATGATGAACTGGCAGCTGCATGTCCTCTGAAGGAAGAAATCAGCAAGGCAGGATTTGATATGATGATCATGCGTGAACTGACCGGCGGACTTTATTTCGGAGAACGTAAGACCATCGAAGAGAATGGTGTAAAGAAGGCAATTGATACACTGTCATATGATGAGAATGAAATCAGAAGAATCGCAGTGAAAGGATTCGATATTGCGATGAAACGCCGCAAGAAAGTTACAAGTGTGGATAAGGCCAATGTGCTCGATTCCTCCAGGCTTTGGAGAAAAGTGGTGGAAGAAGTGGCGAAGGATTATCCTGAAGTGAAACTGGAGCACATGCTGGTTGATAATTGTGCAATGCAGTTGGTAAAGGATCCGGCACAGTTTGATGTGATTCTGACAGAGAATATGTTTGGTGATATTCTGTCCGACGAGGCAAGCATGGTGACAGGTTCCATCGGAATGCTGGCAAGTGCCAGCCTGAATGATTCCAAATTCGGTCTGTATGAGCCCAGTCATGGATCCGCTCCCGATATTGCAGGCAAGGATATTGCCAATCCAATTGCAACGATACTGAGTGCTGCCATGATGCTGAGATATAGTTTTGACCTGGATAAGGAGGCTGATTCTATTGAGGCAGCAGTGAAACAGGTCTTAAAAGACGGATATCGTACCGGAGACATTATGTCTGATGGTTGTACAAAGGTTGGGTGCTCCGAGATGGGCACACTTCTTGCAGAAAGAATCAAATAAAGATTATTATATGATAAAACAAATGAATCATGGAGGGATAAAGTAATGGTTAGTGATAATGCAAGAGCCGGAATGCAGCAGGCACCGGCAAGGAGTCTGTTTAATGCCCTTGGTTTTACGGCAGAGGAAATGAAGAAACCAATGGTAGGTATCGTAAGTTCCTACAACGAGATAGTTCCCGGACATATGAATATTGATAAGATCGTCGACGCCGTAAAGCTTGGTGTAGCGGAAGCCGGTGGCGTTCCTGTTGTATTTCCCGCAATAGCTGTGTGTGACGGTATTGCCATGGGACATGTGGGAATGAAGTATTCGTTGGTTACCAGGGACCTGATAGCAGACTCTACTGAGTGTATGGCAATAGCACATCAGTTTGACGCACTTGTAATGGTTCCCAACTGCGATAAGAATGTACCCGGTCTACTGATGGCTGCTGCCCGTCTGAATCTTCCTACGGTATTTGTTTCCGGCGGTCCCATGCTTGCAGGTCATGTAAAAGGAAAGAAGAGAAGTCTTTCTTCCATGTTTGAAGCTGTCGGCTCTTATGCTGCAGGTACCATGACAGAGGACGATGTGCTGGAATTTGAGAACAAGGTTTGTCCTACCTGCGGTTCCTGCTCAGGTATGTATACAGCCAACTCCATGAACTGCCTGACTGAGGCTCTCGGTATGGGACTGAGAGGAAACGGAACCATTCCCGCCGTTTATTCCGAGAGAATTAAGCTTGCAAAGCATGCAGGTATGGCAGTAATGGAATTATATCGCAAAAACATTCGTGCGAAAGATATCATGACAAAGGAAGCTATAATGAATGCCCTGACAGTAGATATGGCATTGGGATGCTCTACCAACTCTATGCTTCATCTTCCTGCCATCGCACATGAAATCGGATTTGATTTTGATATCAGCTTTGCCAATCCCATCAGTGAGAAGACACCTAACCTCTGTCATCTGGCTCCTGCCGGTCCTACTTACATGGAAGATCTTAACGAGGCCGGCGGTGTTTATGCAGTTATGAAGGAATTGGCAGATATCGGACTCCTGAATACTGACTGTATGACGGTAACCGGCAGGACGATGGGTGAAAACATAGCACATGCAGTCAATATGGATCCGGAAGTAATCAGACCCGTGGACAATCCTTACAGCAAGACAGGTGGTCTGGCTGTACTTAAGGGAAATCTTGCACCTGACGGTTCTGTGGTAAAACGTTCCGCAGTAGTGGAAGAGATGATGATTCATGAGGGACCTGCAAGAGTATTTGATTGCGAAGAAGATGCAATTGCAGCAATTAAGGGTGGTAAGATTGTTGCCGGAGATGTTGTTGTGATTCGTTATGAGGGACCTAAGGGTGGACCGGGTATGCGTGAAATGCTGAATCCCACCTCTGCAATTGCAGGAATGGGACTTGGCTCCAGCGTTGCATTGATTACGGACGGAAGATTTTCCGGTGCTTCCAGAGGAGCATCTATCGGACATGTTTCTCCGGAGGCTGCCGTTGGCGGTCCCATTGCATTGGTAGAAGAAGGAGATATCATTTCCATCAATATTCCGGAAATGAAATTGGATATTAAGGTATCAGATGAAGAAATGGCAGCGCGTAAAGCAAAATGGCAGCCCAAGGAGCCTAAGGTTACTACCGGATATCTTTCCAGATATCGTGAGCTTGTTACCAGCGGTAATCGCGGTGCAATTTTGGAGATTCCAAAAAATAAATAGGTGTAAAAGGATTCTGATTTCCCAAAAAGATTTTTACGGAGGAGATTTATCATGCAGTTGAACGGTTCGGAAATCGTAGTACAGTGTTTGAAGGAACAGGGAGTGGATACCGTTTTCGGATATCCCGGAGGTACGATCCTGAATATTTATGATGCCCTGTACAAGCATAGCGATGAAATCAGACATATTTTGACTTCTCACGAGCAGGGAGCAGCGCATGCCGCTGATGGATATGCTCGCGCAACAGGTAAGGTAGGTGTATGTATGGCAACCAGTGGTCCCGGCGCCACCAATCTGGTTACGGGTATTGCAACGGCATATATGGATTCTGTGCCTATGGTAGCGATTACGGCAAATGTTACACTTCCCATGCTGGGAAAGGATACCTTTCAGGAAGTGGATATTGCAGGCGTTACCATGCCTATTACAAAGCATGGGTTTATTGTCAAGAACATTGAGAATCTGGCAGATACCCTGCGCAAAGCATTTTATATTGCAAAGAGCGGACGCCCCGGTCCTGTACTGGTAGATATCACAAAGGATGTAACCGCAGCGGTATATGAATATACTCCGGCAGAACCGAAGGAAATTCCTGTTGAGAATCATTTTACGGAGGAAGAACTGGATAAGGTTGTTGATTATATCAACCAATCCGAGAAGCCGTTTATTTACTTGGGAGGAGGAGCGATACTTTCGGGAGCTTCTGAGGAAGTTGCTGCGTTTGCAAACTTAATAGATGCGCCTGTATGCGATACTTTGATGGCAAAGGGTGCCTTTGACGGAAACAGTTACAGATATACCGGAATGATTGGTATGCATGGAACAAAGGCTTCTAATCTAGGCGTAAGCCAATGCGATTTATTGATTGCATTAGGTGCAAGATTTTCTGACAGAGTTATCGGTAATCCCAAGAGATTTGCAGAAGGTGCAAAAATTATTCATATTGATATCGACGCTGCGGAGATCAATAAGAATATCCGTGTGGATGCAAGTGTGGTAGGAGACTTAAAAGCTGTCCTGAAACGCCTTAATACAAAGCTGACCCGGCAAAATCACGAGAACTGGATGAAAACGGTTGCGGATCTGAAAGAGAAATATCCTTTAAAATATGAACCTTCAAACCTTTCCTGTCCTTATGTTATCGAAACGATCGACAAAGTTACAGGGGGAGATGCGATCATTACGACGGATGTTGGACAACATCAGATGTGGGCGGCACAGTATTTCCATTATACAAAGCCACGTACCTTCCTGTCATCCGGTGGTCTTGGCACTATGGGATATGGTCTTGGTGCTTGTATCGGCGCACAAGTTGGACAGCCTGATAAGATTTGTATCAATATTGCAGGTGACGGATGTTTCCGAATGAACATGAATGAACTTGCCACTGCAAGCAGATATAATATTCCGATTGTGCAGGTTGTGATTAACAACCATGTATTAGGCATGGTCAGACAGTGGCAGACATTGTTCTATGGGAAACGCTATTCGCAGACTGTATTGAACGATGGGGTGGATTTCTGCAAGGTGGCTGAAGGACTTGGATGTGAAGCGATCAGAGTAACATCGAAAGATGAAGTGGAGGGTGCCATCAAAAAGGCAATTGATTTGAAGCGTCCTGTTTTGGTTGAATGTATCATTCCGGAAGATGACAAGGTATTTCCCATGGTTCCGGCAGGCGCACCGATCGCAGATGTGTTTGATGGCGATGATATGAAGAATGAATAATAACTGACAGGAATAAATATTACGTATGAAGAAGAGACTACGTATCTTTGTGGGATTAATTGCAGGGTGTTTGGTGTTTGCGGGAATCATGTGTGTAATACTGGATTTCTATTATAGAGATTCTTTTCCTGTAAATACATGGATTAACGGAGTCTACTGTACAGGAAAAACTCTTGAAGAGATTAACAGTCAGCTTGCTGAGCAAACCACTGAGTCCCAAATTGTGATTTCGTATCTTATGGATGGGGAAGTAACGGAAGTGGTTATTCCCGGTGAGGTGTTTTCCGTAAAAGCTGACTATTCATCAGTTTTACAAAAATACCTTCACAAAGAAACAGGTGTTAAATGGGTAAAACAGATAACAAATGCAGTTGATATAAAGATGAAACCATCGTCTTATCAATGGGATGAAGAACAGCTGAGAAGCTGTTTTGATAATCTTGACTTTGTACAATTGGAACTCACACAACCCAAACATAACTCACTTACCTATAATCAAGAAAATGGCTATGTATTTCAGAACGGAAATTTAAAACGTTTAAATCTGGAAAAAGCATATTCCTATATTGAAAACTCATTAAGCATGGGACGCTTATACATTAATCTGGAAATAGGCGGATGCTATGAGGAGCTGGAAGAAACCGCAAGTGATCAGAAGCTTCAAAATGTATGGGAGAAGATTGAAAAATACAGCAATGAATATGATTTCTGTTTTGATATGGGCGCTGAACAGATTTCTCCGGGAGTGAGATTACATGATTTTCTTGTGAAAGGACAGGATGGACTTCCGATACTTGATGAAGATGACAAATTCATTATTGATGAAGAGACCGTGTGTCTATGGGTTGAAAATGTATTAGGAAGGTATAATACCGTGGATACAGTCTGCCAATTTCAAACAACCCGGGGAGATGTGGTAGAGGTTCCTTATGTGACCTATGGGACAAAGATAGATATTGAACGGGAAAAGGCATATGTTATGGATGTCCTTAGCGGAACCATCAGCGCTGAAGAGAAAAGGATTCCGGTTTACCTGCAGGAGGGGTACACCAGAGGTGCGAATGATATAGGAGATACTTATGTTGAAGTCGATATGACCAAACAACATTTGTATTGTTATGTTGATGGTAAGATTGCCTTTGAGACGGATATAGTCACAGGTGATGTCAGCAAAAAAAGAGAAACGCCCGAAGGAATCAATTACATACACAATAAAGCCAGGAACATTACACTTTCGGGACCGGGATATAATTCCTTTGTGAGATATTGGATGAAGGTATACAGAGGCGTGGGAATTCATGACGCAAGTTGGCGCAAGAAATTTGGAGAGGAAATATACAAGACCAATGGTTCTCATGGTTGTATCAATTGTCCTTCGGATGCAATGCCGGTTATCTATGATCTGATTGAGGAGGGAACGCCCGTAATAACCTTTTATTGATTGAAGCGTTAATATTTCACTTGACTAAAGTGCATGAAGATATTATGCTATAGCTATGTTGTTTTTTAATATGTTTTCATTATAGGAGGAGAGAAAATGTCCAGAGTATACAATTTTTCAGCAGGACCGGCAGTATTGCCTGAGGAAGTGCTTCAGGAAGCAGCCGATGAAATGTTCGATTATAAGGGAACCGGTATGTCCGTAATGGAGATGAGTCACAGATCCAAAGCATACGAAGCGATTATCAATGAAGCAGAAGCTGATTTGAGAGAACTGATGAATATTCCCGATAACTATAAAGTACTTTTCTTACAGGGTGGTGCAAGCCAGCAATTTGCCATGATTCCCATGAATCTGATGAAGAATAAGGTCGCTGACTATATTGTGACAGGACAGTGGGCAAAGAAGGCATATCAGGAAGCTTGTTTATATGGTAAGGCAAATAAGATTGCTTCTTCTGAAGACAAAACTTTTTCTTATATTCCCGATTGCTCCGACCTCCCTATCAGTGAGGATGCAGACTATGTATACATCTGTGAAAACAATACAATCTATGGTACTAAGTTCAAGACTTTACCTAATACCAAAGGCAAGACTCTTGTTGCAGATGTTTCCAGCTGTTTCCTGTCAGAGCCTGTAGATGTTACAAAATACGGAGTTATTTATGGCGGAGTCCAGAAAAATATCGGACCTGCAGGTGTGGTGATTGTGATTATCCGCGAAGATCTGATTACTGAGGATGTTCTGCCCGGAACACCTACCATGCTGAAGTACAAGATACATGCAGACAATGGTTCTATGTACAATACACCTCCTGCATATGGCATTTATATCTGTGGAAAGGTGTTCAAATGGATAAAGAAAATGGGCGGTCTGGAAGTGATGAAGGAGCGCAACGAGAAGAAGGCAAAGGTTCTTTATGATTATCTTGACACAAGCAAACTTTTCAAGGGTACTGTACGTAAGGAAGATCGTTCTTTGATGAATGTACCTTTTGTAACCGGTGATGAGGAGCTGGATGCGAAGTTTGTAAAAGAGGCAACAGCTGCAGGATTTGTTAATCTCAAAGGTCACAGAACTGTTGGCGGTATGCGTGCAAGCATCTACAATGCTATGCCTATCGAAGGTGTAGAGAAGCTTGTGGAGTTCATGAAGGAATTCGAGAAGCAGAATTTGAAATAAGAGGAGAATACATATGTTTAAGATTAATTGTCTGAATCCTATTGCTGATGTGGGATTAAAGAATTTCAGTGACAAGTATCAGGTAACTGCTGATATAAACGAAGCAGACGGTGTGCTTGTAAGAAGTGCATCCATGCATGAAATGGAACTGCCCAAGGGGCTTCTTGCAGTGGCAAGAGCCGGTGCGGGTGTAAACAATATTCCTATTGATAAGCTTGCAGAAGAGGGCGTAGTAGTATTCAATACCCCCGGTGCTAATGCAAATGGTGTGAAAGAGCTTGTAATTGCAGGTATGCTGCTTGCCGCAAGAGATATTACAGGCGGTATCGACTGGGTTAAGGCAAATGCTGACAATGCCGACATTGCTAAAGCTGCAGAAAAGGAAAAGAAAAATTTCGCGGGAACCGAAATCATGGGCAAGAAGCTCGGAGTTATCGGTCTGGGTGCGATTGGTGTAAAGGTTGCAAATGCTGCGGTTTCTCTTGGAATGGAAGTATACGGTTATGATCCTTATCTGTCAGTCAATGCAGCTTGGAGCCTGAGCCGTTCTGTGAAGCATGTAGTTAATGTTGACGATATCTATGCCGATTGTGATTATATTACAATTCATGTACCGCTTTTGGACAGTACCAAGGGTATGATCAATGCCGTATCTATCGCCAAAATGAAGGAAGGCGTTGTGATTTTGAACTTTGCAAGAGACCTGCTTGCAAATGAAAAGGATGTACTGGAGGGACTTGCAAGTGGTAAGATCGCACGTTATGTATGCGATTTCCCCAATCCGACAACAGCAGGACAGAAGGGATGTATCGTAATCCCTCATCTCGGCGCAAGTACGGAAGAATCCGAAGACAACTGTGCAGTTATGGCAGTGGCTGAGATTATGGATTACCTGGAAAATGGTAACATTCGCAATAGTGTTAATTACCCCGCATGTGATATGGGGGTATGCAATAAGGTCGGTCGTGTAGCTATTTTCCACAAGAATATTGCTAATATGATTACAAAGTTCACTGCAGAATTTGGTGAAAAGGGCATCAACATCAGTGATATGACCAACAAATCAAGAGGAGAGGTTGCATATACACTTTTGGATGTAGAATCAGCTCCTACCGCGGAGATTATCGAGGCACTGCAGAATATTGAGGGTGTATTCAGAGTAAGAGTAGTAAAAGGTTAATCCATAGACAAAATCAAAAGGGCTTTGACTACAGGGTCAAAGCCTTTTCGATGATAAATAGTTATCTATTTTGGAGGAGCGCAGATGAAAAAGAAACTTGTATTACTGATCATGACAACAATTCTTTGTTTTGGTGTTACAGCATGTGGAAAGGATAAGGATTATCCGTCCTCCGATACTGTAAACACTCAATCAAAGGAAGAAGCATCTAATGATATAACAGAAAATTCCGAGGATAACAAGGAAGAAGATAATAATGATTCAAACACAGACACGAATGAGAATCCCTTTGGAAGCACAGCGGATATCAACGAATATATCTCGACCAAAGAGATTGATCCGCCTCTGTGGAAGGTTACGGATCCTGAGAGCGGTAATACAATGTATCTGCTGGGTACCATTCATTTACTTCCCTCTGATGTTTCCGAATACCCTGCTGACTTGATGGATATATATAATAATTGTGAGTGTATAGCGGTAGAGTATGATGTAACAGCACTTTTGAGTGATATGAAATTACAGATAGAATATGCGAATGGCATGCTGTACACCGACGGAACCAAAATACAGAATCATATTTCAGAAGAGACTTACAATAAGGCAAAGGATTATTTTACAAGTATCGGAGCATACTCTAAGATGCTCGATATGTATACCGCAGGCTATTGGATTAATCAGTTATCAACGGTAATGTATTATCGTTTGGATAATGTGGAAATGGCCGGTACAGATGTATATTTTCTAGAAAAAGCACATAAGGATGGCAAGGAGGTTATCAATATTGAAGACCTGTCCATCCAGACAAGCGCATTGAATGCTTATACAGACGACTATGCTGAGTATAGTATCAATGATTTGCTTGATAATATGGATGATATTGAAGGTTTTGCGGAAGCTTATTCGGAGCTTTATGAATCCTGGGCTAATGGTGACGGAGAAATTGGCATGGATTCTGATTTGAGTGATTTCCCGGAAGAATTATTGGACGATTATGAGATTTATATGGATATTTTGCTTGATGATCGTAATCAAAATATGGCACAGAAAGCAGCTCAATATATAAAAGAAGGCAAAAACTGCCTGTTTATGGTCGGAGCAGCTCATTATTCAGGTGAAAACGGGGTGGATAATCTCTTGGAGAATATGGGGTTTGTCGTAGAAAAAGTTGAATAATACAGTAAAGGGGCATTTGCTTAATGCAAATGCCCCTTTCGCGTTAAATAATAAGAATTGTTTAGACAAAAAGCAAAGGCATGCCGCCGTCGTTGCCGTTGTTGATATCCTGTAAGCTTTCTTTTAATTTATTATTGCTTTCACAGGAGGCTTCACTTTGTAAATCCATATAAAGTATAAACATATCGGTTAAGCTGATTCCGCGTTCAGCGGCGATTTCCTCCAAAATAGGTTTAATCTGCTCGAGTTGTCTGGAAACCTGCACTTTCTGTGGGTCTATTTCGCCAAGTACATCCTCGGCATAGGCGTTGATTCGGGCTAATAATGCTTTATTCTCATCTGTCATGATTTTTCAAATCCTTTCTGTTCATAATCATAAAACTGTGGTATAATTTTATCACTATATGTTTGTTCTGTATAGACTGTTTTGAAGGAGAGATAAAGATATGGCAGAAATAAGACCCTTTGCAGCATATCGTCCCAGAATAGGGATGGAAAGTAAAATTGCGGCTCTTCCCTATGATGTATATAATCGAAAGGAAGCAACTGAGGAAGTAAGAAAGAATCCGGAATCATTCCTTGCTATTGACAGAGCCGAAACGGCATTTGATGACAGTGTGGACACATATGATCCCAAGGTGTATGAGCATGCGGCTTCTCTTTTAAAGAAATGGATTTCAGAAGGACGCTTTGTAAAGGAGGAAAAGCCCTGCTATTATCTATATGAACAGGTTATGAACGGAAGAAGTCAGACCGGAATTGTTGCCTGCGCATCCATCGATGATTATAAAAATAATGTGATAAAAAAACATGAAAATACCAGAGCGGATAAGGAGCAGGATCGTATTTGTCATGTAGATATCTGTAATGCACAGACAGGTCCTATTTTTTTGACATATCGTGCCAACGATGAGTTGGAAACGATTATCAGGGAAGTTCAAAAGAAAACACCTGTTTATGACTTTGTGTCTGAAGATATGATAACCCACAGGGTATGGATCGTAGACGAAACGGAAAATATTGAAAAAATTTATAAAACCTTCGCTGAGATTGAGAATATATACATAGCGGATGGTCATCATCGTTGTGCTTCTGCGGTTAAAGTCGGCATAAAGCGCAGAGAAGAACATCCGGATTATACAGGAAATGAAGAATTCAATTATTTCTTATCGGTTTTATTCCAGGACAAAGAGCTGAAGATTCTTGACTACAACAGGGTTGTAAAAGATTTAAACGGTCTGTCTGACGATGAGTTTATGAATAGAGTTTCCGAGTGCTTTGAAATACAAAAGATTAAACCGGAAGACGGACCATACAAGCCGGAATCAAAGGGATGTTTTGGCATGTATCTGGAAGGGGTATGGTATTTGCTTAAAGCCAAGGAAGAGATTAAGTCAACGGATGCGGTAAAAGGGCTGGATGTGTCTGTTTTGCAAGATTATCTGTTGGCACCAATTCTTGGAATCAATGATCCCAAGACTGACAGCCGAATTGATTTTGTGGGTGGAATCAGGGGACTTAAGGAATTGGAACGCAGAGTACATTCTGATATGAAGGTGGCATTTTCCTTGCATCCCACTTCTATAAAAGAATTATTTGATGTGGCAGATGCAGGCAGGCTAATGCCTCCCAAATCTACCTGGTTTGAGCCAAAATTACGCAGCGGATTGTTTTTGCATGAATTGACTTGACAAAATAACGGTATATGGATTACTACAATTATCTAACGGAGGCATTCAATGAACAATAAATTATACAAGCTTATGAATTGGCCCAAAATAGAAGAGATTATTTATT
Source organism: uncultured Lachnospiraceae bacterium (assembly GCA_945621435.1). Classification (GTDB taxonomy): domain Bacteria; phylum Bacillota; class Clostridia; order Lachnospirales; family Lachnospiraceae; genus Acetatifactor. Next base: position 25,794 of record CALZBR010000010.1, on the reverse strand, counting down.
CCGAATCAGATAATCCCCATGCACTTCTGGGACCTCACAAAGCAGGGAATCAGACGCTGGTACAGGCTTTTTTCCCGAATGCAGAGAGAGTTGAACTGATATTAGATGATAATGGCAATAAATATCCTATGGAGCTTGCGGATGATGACGGGTATTTTGCAGTATTAGTACCTGTTTCGGAGAAGGACTTACCCAAATATCATTATATTTTGGAAGACAAAAGCGGAAAGCGTACAGAATGGGGTGAGCCATATCGTTTTAAACCACTGATCACACAAGCAGACACAGATAAATTCCGGAACGGAATTCATTATACAATCTATGAAAAGCTGGGAGCCCATCCTATGACCATAGATAACACGGAAGGTACTTATTTTGCTGTATGGGCGCCAAATGCAATGCGAATCAGTGTTGTAGGTGATTTTAACGGCTGGGATGGAAGAATACATCAGATGAGACGTCTTTGGGATTCCGGTATCTTTGAGCTTTTTATTCCGGGAGCAAAAAAAGGGGACAATTATAAATACGAATTGAAGCTTAAAGGCGGTACTACCTATTTGAAGTCGGATCCTTATGGGAACGCGGCACAAATGAGACCTGAAAATGCATCTGTTATTACTGATTTATCGGATTTCAGCTGGGAAGATGATAAATTCATAAAAGGAAGGGGAAAATATCAGGATTCCCAAGCGCCTGTCAGTGTATATGAGATGTATCTTGGCTCTTTTCTGAAAGGGAAGGAAGGAACGGAATTTGCAAACTATAGGGACATTGCAGATGGTTTGATTCCGTATTTGAAAGATATGGGCTTCACACATGTAGAGTTGATGCCCATTATGGAACATCCTTTGGATGAATCCTGGGGTTATCAGGTCATTGGTTATTATGCTCCTACTGCAAGATATGGCACACCACAGGATTTTATGTATCTTGTCAATGAACTTCACAAGGCGGGAATAGGAATAATACTGGACTGGGTTCCCGCACATTTCCCGAGAGATGTATATGGGCTTTCTAATTTTGACGGAACATGTCTCTATGAACACAGAGATCCCAGACAGAGCTTTCATGCTCACTGGGGAACCCTGATATATAATTATGGCAGACCTGAGGTGTCCAACTATCTGATAGCAAATGCTCTTTTCTGGGTAGAAAAATACCATGTGGACGGAATCCGTATGGATGCGGTTGCCAGTATGCTGTACTTGGATTATGGCAAACAGGATGGACAGTGGATTGCAAATATTTATGGCGGTAATGAAAACCTCGAAGCGATCGAGATGATGAAGCATCTTAATTCCATCATGAAAAAACGAAATCCCGGTGTTCTCACAATCGCTGAAGAAAGTACCGCTTTCCCAAAGATTACAGGTGAACTGAATGATGGGGGGCTTGGATTTGATCTGAAATGGAATATGGGATTTATGAACGATTATATAAATTATATTCGAAATGATCCCTATTTCAGAAGTTATCACCATGGAGAGCTGACCTTCAGTATGATTTATCAATATAGTGAAAAATATATGATGCCTTTCTCACATGACGAGGTAGTACACGGGAAGGCAACGCTGATTGGTAAGATGCCCGGAAGCAGAGAACAGAAATTTGCCGGATTAAGATTGACCTTTGCTTACATGATGACTCATCCGGGAAGAAAACTTCTGTTCATGGGGCAGGAGCTTGGTGAGTTTGATGAATGGAATGAAAAGAGACAGGTTCAATGGGAATTAAAAAATGTACCGGAGCATGCAGGCATCTCCAGACTGGTAAAAGATTTGAATGGTCTGTATAAATCCTGCCCGGAGCTTCATGTATTGGATGATGACGCAAACGGCTTTGAGTGGATAAACAATATCTCAGCAAATGAAAGCTATATTACGTTTGCACGTAAAGGAGAAAAGGATGGCGAAATCTTAGTCGTTGCGGCTAATTTCTCCGGCGTCGCGTTGAATCTGACAACCGGTGTGCCCAAGAACGGAAAGTATAAGGAAATCTTTAATTCCGACAGCAGGGATTATGGCGGAACCAATATGGTCAACAGCAAAGTAATTCGTTCCAAAATGATTGAATGGGATGACCGAGAGAATTCGATTAATGTCAAGCTTGCACCGCTGTCCCTTAGTATTCTTAAGTATATTCCGCTTACGAAGGAAGAGCTTGTAAAAGAGGAACAACAACGAGTTGCCCTTGAGCAGGAAAGATTAAAAAAAGAACAGGAACTTCTGAAAAAAGAACAGGAAAAGCTGGAGCTTGAACAAAAAAGACTTTTGGAAGAAGAAAAAAAGCTTTCCGAAAAGAAGAACGCGAAGAATACAAGCGAAAAGAAAAAAGAAAATAATGCCAGAAAGAAGATGAGTAGAAATGAATAAATTTTGCATGTTAACGGATGGTGTTCTTGATGAAATCATCAATCCTAATGTTTTTAAGAATTTTATCAATGGTTTGCCGGAAAAAGCACTAAATCTCGGAATAAGAGTTGTTCTTGCAATCCTGTTCTTTTTCATAGGTACACAATTGATCAAGCTGATCCGGAAGATTGTCAAAAAGTCCATGCACAGAGCGGGGGCTGAATTGGGGGCAATCCAATTTGTAGATTCCTTTATCAAATCTGCGCTGTATGTATTGCTGGTATTATTACTGGCTTCATCCTTTGGCGTTGATGCAGCAAGCATTGTCGCTATTCTGGGTTCAGCCGGCGTGGCGATCGGTCTTGCGATACAGGGAAGTCTGTCAAACTTAGCAGGCGGCGTTCTTATATTAATGTTGAAACCTTTTAAGGTTGGTGATTATATTCAGGAAAGTGCTACCGGAAAAGAAGGAACTGTCACCGAAATACAGATATTTTATACTAAATTGTTGACGGTGGACAATAAAACGGTTGTTTTACCCAATGGAACTCTGGCAAATCACAGTCTTGTGAATGTTACTGCACAGAAAGAACGTCGTCTTGATATTTCTGTCGGGGTTTCCTATAAAACAGATTTAAAAATTGCCAAAGAAGTATTATCAGAAGTCATTGAAAAGGATGAATATGCTTTGCGTGACAAAGAAAAATTAGTGTTTGTTGATCAATTGGCAGATTCCGCAGTCATTATTGGAGTGCGCTGCTGGTTTAAACAGGAAGATTTTTGGCCGGGGAAATGGAGAATTACGGAGAATTGCAAACTAGCATTGGACCGTGCCGGTATCGAGATTCCTTTCAATCAGATGGATGTTCATTTAGAAAAATAAATTTATGGTTGAAAAATAATAGAAGAACAGCTATAATATCTTTAGCCGTCGTGAGGCGGCTGATGCTTCCGTGGCTCAGTAGGTAGAGCAACGCACTCGTAATGCGTAGGTCACCGGTTCGAATCCGGTCGGGAGCTTTTATGTATGGCCTTTAAGCAGTGTGCTTAGTGGCCATTTCTTTATAATCTATATTTCTTTTTGATTTTATGTTCCAAAAGTTGTATTCCCTGATAAAAGAACAATGCAATAATACAAAGTATGATAATGCTTGTGATTACCATGTCAAGCCGAAATACTTGTGAACCATATATTATCAGATATCCCAAACCTCTTCTTGCTGCAAGAAATTCTCCGATTATCACGCCTACAAGCGCAAGTCCGATATTGACTTTGGCGGTACTGAGAAGAATCGGAAGAGAACCCGGGAGTACTACTTTTAGAAAGGCATCCTGTTTTTTGCCACCAAGTGTATATATAAGTGTGATTTTATCAGAGTCCACATGCTGAAAGCCCGCATATAAGCTGATACAGGAGCCGAAGACTGCGACAGAAAGACCGGCAACAATAATCGTAGTCATTCCGCTGCCAAGCCAAACGATAAAAAGAGGAGCCAATGCGGATTTAGGAAGACTGTTTAATATAACCAAATAAGGCTCTGCAATCTCCGACGTTATTTGTGAGTACCATAAAAGTGTGGCAATGAGTATGCTGATAATAAGAACCAGTATAAAACTAATCATAGTCTCCAAAAGGGTAATCCCGATATGAAGAATCAGGTCGTTGGTTTTTATTTGGTTAACAAAACACATAATGACTCTGCAGGGACTGGAAAAGAAGAAGTAATCTATCCATCCGAATGCAGCGGAGAGTTCCCATATCGAGAGAAATATGAGAAATAAAAAAAATCGACAAAAGGTTATGAGATGATGATGTCTTTTGTGTTGTATCATAAAGCTTTCCTGTAAGCTTAAAACAGAGTATTTGTTTTTAGGCATGCGTTAATTCCTCCCATAATTGGTTGAAAAGATTTTGAAATTCCGGTGCATTCCTGGCTGCCAACAGAGAGTCATCCTGTAAGGTTAATTTTACGGGCAACTCGTTTTTCACAACAGCAGGACGTCCGGATAGAATAATGATTCGATCTGCAAGACAAATTGCTTCGGCGAGATCATGTGTTATTATAATCATGGTTTTTCCTGCTGTACGAATCAAGTGACATATATCTGCGGAAACCATCAGTCTGGTCTGATAATCAAGCGCACTGAAGGGTTCATCCAAAAGCAGAATCTGAGGTTCCAGAGCCAATGTTCTTATGAGGGCAGCTCTTTGCTTCATGCCTCCGGATAATTCGCTGGGGCGTTTGTCACGGAATTGAGAAAGCCCGTATTCTGTAAGCAGTCTTTCAACATATGAAAGCTTATCCGATGTCAGCATATGATGCAATTCAAGCCCTAAGATAACATTCCGATAGACAGAACGCCATTCAAACAGATGATCCTTTTGTAACATATATCCGATTCGGGGAGCAGAATCACTGCCATCTGGATTGCGCATGATGATATCCCCTTGTTCCTGTCTGAGCTGCCCTGATATGATTGATAATAGAGTTGATTTTCCACAACCGCTGGGACCAACGATTGCAATAAACTCCCCTTCTTTTACATCAAAAGAAATATTTTTTAATGCTTTTGTCTCGCCGTGCAGGCTGTGATAAGAGTAGCTGACATTTTTTAATTCCAGTATGTTTTGCATAGATGCCAAAGTTTACCCTTTTTCCTTAAATTATGTTAGCGTACAAACTGAAGTTACAATTTGTAAGCAAATTGTATAACAAATCATAGGCGAACCTTGCATAAAAGGTACATTTATGGTATTATCAAGTTTAAGTTTAAATCTATCAGAAAGGAAGATTGTTATATGGCTCAGCTTTGGGGAGGCCGTTTCACAAAGGAAACGGATCAACTTGTATATAATTTTAATGCTTCCATAGGATTCGATAAGAGACTGATCGATCAGGATATAGAAGGCAGTATTGCTCATGCAACAATGCTTGCAAAACAGAAGATTATTACGGAAGAAGAGAAGGATGCCATTGTTTTTGGTCTGAAAGGAATTCTGGAGGCTGTTAAATCCGGTAATCTGCAGATTGATGAAAACGAATATGAGGATATTCACAGCTTTGTAGAAGCTAATCTGATTGAGAACATTGGTGACGCAGGGAAAAAACTTCATACCGGAAGAAGCAGAAACGATCAGGTTGCTTTGGATATGCGGCTTTATACCAGAATGCGGGTTCAGGAAACAGATGCCTTATTAAAGGAACTTTTAAAGGCAATTCTTGAAATAATGGAGAATAATCTGGAAACATACATGCCCGGCTTTACACATTTGCAAAAGGCACAGCCTGTGACTTTGGCACATCATTTCGGAGCATATTTCGAAATGTTTAAACGTGACAGACTCAGAATGAAGGATATCTTCGAAAGAATGAATTACTGTCCTTTGGGTGCCGGTGCTCTGGCGGGAACAACCTATCCGTTAGACAGAGACTATACAGCAGAACTTTTAGGGTTTTACGGACCCACCGATAATAGTATGGATTCGGTTTCGGATAGAGATTATCTGATAGAATTTTTATCTGCATTATCAACAATCATGATGCACCTGAGCCGTTTCAGTGAAGAAATCATTATCTGGAACAGCAATGAATACAGATTTGTTGAATTGGATGATTCCTATTCCACAGGAAGCAGTATCATGCCTCAGAAAAAAAATCCTGACATTGCAGAACTTGTCAGAGGTAAGACAGGAAGAGTGTACGGGGCACTGATGTCATTGCTCACGACAATGAAAGGGATTCCTCTGGCGTACAATAAGGACATGCAGGAGGATAAGGAGGTTGTATTTGATGCAATGGACACCGTGAAGGATTGCCTGGTGCTTTTTACCGGAATGATTCAGACAATGGGATTCCATTCCGATAGAATGGCTGTCAGCGCAATGAACGGTTTTACAAATGCAACCGATGCTGCGGATTATCTCGTAGGTAAAGGCGTGCCGTTCAGGGATGCACACGGTATAATAGGGCGATTGGTATTGTATTGCATAGAAAAAAATACCTCCATAGATGCCTTGTCGCTGGAGGAACTGAAAGAAATCAGTAACAAGTTTGAGGAAGACATTTTTGAAGCTGTATCATTAAAGACCTGTGTGGAAAAAAGATTAACCACCGGCGGTCCCGGACCGGAAGCTATGAAGAAGACTATTGAACGCTGTAAAGCATATCTTAATAGTGAAAATGAATGATGGAGGAGAGATATTATGAGTAAATTGAAAGTAGGTATTTTAGGCGGAACCGGAATGGTTGGACAGAGATTTATTGCGCTTTTGGAGAATCATCCCTGGTTTGAGGTGACAACAATTGCAGCAAGTCCCCGTTCTGCGGGAAAGACTTATGAAGAAGCTGTCGGTGACAGATGGAAGATGGATACTCCCATGCCCGAAGCTGTTAAGAAGATTGTTGTTATGAATGTAAATGAAGTTGAGAAAGTGGCTTCTCAGGTCGATTTTGTGTTCAGCGCAGTAGATATGACCAAGGAAGAAATAAAAAAGATTGAAGAAGATTATGCTAAAACAGAGACTCCTGTTGTTTCCAATAACAGTGCTCATCGTTGGACTCCTGATGTTCCCATGGTGGTTCCCGAGATTAATCCTGAACATATGAGAGTAATTGATTTTCAGAAGAAGCGCCTTGGTACAAAGAGAGGTTTTGTTGCTGTTAAACCCAACTGCTCAATTCAGAGTTACGCACCGGTGTTGACTGCATGGAAAGAATTTGAACCTGTCGAAGTGGTAGCTACAACCTATCAGGCAATCTCAGGCGCCGGCAAGACTTTTAAGGATTGGCCTGAAATGGAAGGTAATATTATTCCTTATATCGGTGGAGAAGAGGAAAAGAGTGAGAAAGAGCCCTTGAGAATCTGGGGTGAGATTAAGGATGGAGTTATCGTTCCCGCAACTTCTCCTGTAATAACCTGTCAGTGTATCCGCGTACCGGTACTGAACGGACATACTGCTGCGGTATTTGTGAAGTTTGCAAAGAAGCCAACCAAGGAGCAGCTGATTCAGAAGCTTCGTGAATATTCCGGTGAGCCTCAGAGATTGAATCTTCCAAGTGCACCCAAGAATTTTATCCAGTATATCGAAGAGGATAACAGACCTCAGATTTCGCTGGATGTCAACTATGAGAATGGCATGGGTATCAGTGTGGGACGTCTTCGTGAAGATACCGTATATGATTTTAAGTTCGTAGGACTTTCTCATAACACGGTAAGAGGTGCGGCGGGCGGAGCCGTACTTTGTGCAGAACTTCTGAAGGCACAGGGGTATATTACACCTAAGAACGAACAGTGAGTGCGATGACTCATACTGAAGGGGTGTTTACTACATGAATGAACTTCAATATCAGATAGATTTGCTTAGAGCAATGAATCAAAAGTTGACAGAGAAGGAAAAAATGCATGCCATGGCATTGCAGGCGACAGAAGGTGTTTTCCTGTATTATTCCTTTGAAAAGGATCGTGTGGAAACAATAGGAGATTGGACGGAATATTTCAGTTTCCGGATTCATGAGATGAAAGACCTTTCTAAGATTATGGATTATATTGATGAAGCATATCAAATTACGCTGTTTGACGCATTATTTCCGGAAAAACATAACATTGATTCAGGCGCAGCAGAATGTAAACTGAAGAATAAGCTTTGCTGGGTTGGCGTTAGAACTCTGGTCTCTTATGACCAGAGTGGTCAACCTGTGGAAAAAATTATATATCTAAAAAATATAACAAAAGTTAAAACCCAAAGCGAAGAATTGGCTTATATGGCCTATTACGACAGTCTTACGGGATTGTATAACCGCAATTATTTTGTGCGTCTGTTAAGTGAATTTGTGAATCGTGCTGCAGAAACAAACAGCATTGTCAGCGTTATGACGATGGATATTGATGAATTTCGTAAAGTTAATGATGGGATGGGTATTATTATTGGAGATGAATTAGTTCAGCAAGTAGGACTTTTCTTAAAGAGTATTTGCGGTGATGATATCATAGCCTGTCACCTTCACAGTGATGTATTCTGTATGGCTGTTTACGATCCGGTCGGAAACAAGAGTATTGATGGGATATATAAAGAGATCCAGAAAAGACTGAGGGATCCGTTTCATATCAGCAGCGGTCAAAGTATAAAAATAACACTCAGTATTGGTGTGGCTGAATATCCTGAAGCTGCTGCTACAACACTTGAACTGATAAACTGTTCAGAAATTGTGGTTTATAAGTGTAAAAAGCTCGGGAAAAATATGCTTCAATATTTTCAGGCTCCCATGCTGGATGATTTTCTCAATTCTATTGAGCTTGAAAATAAACTTAAGAAAGCAGTTGAAAACAAAGATTTCTTTATGTGCTATCAGCCACAATATTATTCCGGCAACAAACGTTTACGCGGAGTTGAAGCACTCATACGTTGGAAGGATGATTCCTCGCAATTTATCAGCCCCAATGTATTCATACCGGTTGCTGAGAAAAACGGAAGCATTATTCCTATCGGACAATGGGTAATCGAAGAAAGCATAAAACAGTATTCCATCTGGCGTTCTCAGTTTGGATTTCCTTTTATTATGTCGATTAACATTTCTGCACTTCAGTATAAAAAGGATGATTTTGCGGATTCCATTGTTGAAGTATTAAACAGATATCATGTAAAACCCAGCGAAATCGAGCTGGAGATTACAGAAGGTGTGTTGATAGACGATTTTGAAGAGGTTTCTAAGAAACTAAAGGTATTGCGTGATTATGGAATCCGTATTGCCTTAGATGATTTTGGAACAGGATTCTCTTCCTTATCTTATTTGAAACAATTGCCTATTGATTCCTTAAAAATAGATAAATCATTTATTGATACGGTTCTCAGTGATTCTGCCACAAGAGTAATCACAGAATCTATAGTCAATATGGTAAGAACTTTAGGATTTGAATCAATTGCGGAAGGCGTAGAGGAGGAAAATCAGTATAATTATCTGCATTCCGTCGGCTGCGATGTGATTCAGGGATATCTTTTTGGTAAACCGCTGCTTCCGGTTGAAATGGAAGATGTACTCGAGAACTCATTGAGTTGACTGGTGAAAGCCAAACCGGCCTTTTTCTTGGATTCAGGAATATGGTATACGCATAAAGACAGATAAAAGGAAGGTATTACGTGGGAAAAAACTTATTCATTGCAGAAAAACCCAGTGTGGCAAAAGAATTTGCCAATGCGTTAAAAATAAATGCAATCTCCAAAGATGGATATCTTGAATCGGAGAATGCTGTTGTGACCTGGTGTGTAGGACATCTTGTCACGATGAGTTATCCTGAAGTATATGACGAAAAATATAAAAAATGGAGTTTTGATACAATTCCTTTTATACCGCAGGAATTCAAATATGAGATTATTGAAAACTCAAAAAAGCAATATGGTATTGTATCGACTCTGATGAAGAGACCTGATATAACAACCATTTATGTATGTACTGACTCCGGACGTGAAGGGGAATACATCTATAGGCTGGTTGAGCAGATGTCCGGGGTTAACGGAAAAGAAAGAAAAAGAGTCTGGATTGACTCTCAGACGGAAGAAGAGATTTTACGGGGAATCAGAGAAGCAAAAGACTTAAGGGAGTATGACAATCTAAGTGCAGCTGCATATCTCAGGGCAAAAGAAGATTATCTTATGGGAATCAATTTTTCCAGAGCATTAACATTAAAGTATGGATGGAATGTCAAAGATTACTTGAAACGTGACAAAGCCGTTATTTCTGTCGGCCGTGTCATGACCTGTGTTCTGGGAATCATCGTCAGCAGAGAAAGAGAAATCAGATCCTTTGTAAAGACCCCGTTTTATCGCGTTCTCGGTAATTTTTTGCTGCAGGACAAACGATTTCCCGGAGAATGGAAGGCGGTAGAGGGTACGCCCATGTATCTTTCACCTCTTCTGTATAAGGAGAATGGCTTTAAAGAACGCAGGGATGCAGAAGAATTAATCGGAAAATTGAATGCAAATCAGTCATTATGCACGGTTGAGAGCGTAGAACGCAAAAAGGAAAACAAAAATCCACCACTTTTGTATAATCTTGCTGAGCTGCAAAATGATTGTTCCAGATATTTTAAGATTAGTCCGGACCAGACTCTTGGTATCATCCAGGAGCTTTATGAAAAAAAACTGGTCACCTATCCCCGAACAGACGCCAGAGTCCTGTCATCAGCAGTAGCAAAAGAGATTTATAAGAATATTCAGGGATTAAAGTACTATGGACCGGCAGCTGCTTTTGCAGAGGAAGTACTTCAAAACGGCAGCTATAAAGGAATTGCAAAAACAAGATATGTCAATGACAAGCAGATTACCGATCATTATGCTGTAATCCCGACAGGTCAGGGGATGACGAACCTTAAGGGGGTGTCTGCACTCTCTTACAAGGTGTATGACCTGATTGTCAGAAGATTTTTGAGTATTTTTTATCCGCCTGCCATTTATCGTAAGTTTGCTCTCTGCATCGGCGTTGTGGAGGAAAAGTTCTTTGCCAATTTCAAGGTTTTGGAAGAAGAAGGGTATTTGAAAGTTGCTTTTGCTTTTAAAAGGGACGGAGAGTCAAAGGATGCGGGTTCAAAAGAAAATACAGCAGTTCAAGAGGCAGAAAAGGTTGAAGAAACCGAATTAAAGTGTGACAAGGAATTCATGAATCTGTTGATGTCTTTAAAAAAAGGAGACATTTTAGGATGCGACGGATATGAGATTAAAGAAGGTGAAACATCTCCTCCAAAGCGCTACACGTCCGGAAGCATCATTCTAACGATGGAAAATGCCGGTCAATTTATTGAGGACGAAGATTTAAGAGCGCAGATCAAAGGGAGTGGAATCGGTACCAGTGCTACACGTGCGGAGATACTGAAAAAATTAGTTCATATCGAGTATCTGGCATTGAACCAAAAGACGCAGGTGTTGACTCCTACCTTAATGGGCGAAATGATTTATGACGTGGTCGGCAGTTCTATAAAGGCTTTACTTGATCCTGCTTTGACAGCGAGCTGGGAAAAAGGACTAACAATGGTAGCGGAAGGTCAGATTACATCAGAAGAGTACATGAATAAGCTTGCCGGTTTTGTGGGGAGAAGAACCCAATATGTAAAACAGTTGAATAATCAAAGGGCTCTATATAGTCAGTTTGATGCGGCGTCAGCATATTATAAGAAAAAATAGAAGGATACAGATTCATATGGAACAGATAAAAAATATTGAGTTATTTGATTTTAAGGAAACTATTGCATCGGATATCTTTGAAGGATTGAGTTATCCATGGGAGGTTTTACCAAAGATTCATGACTTCATTATTGAACTGGGAAGAAAGCTCTCAAAAGATATCTATGAAGAGAAGGGCGATAATATCTGGGTGGCTAAAAATGCTAAAGTTGCTCCCACAGCATGCTTAAACGGTCCCTTGATCGTAGATGAGAACGCAGAGATAAGACATTGCGCTTTTATAAGAGGAAATGCAATAATAGGGAAAGGTGCTGTTGTTGGTAACTCAACGGAATTAAAGAATGTAATACTGTTTAATAAAGTTCAGGTACCTCACTACAATTATGTGGGAGACAGCATTCTGGGTTATAAGTCTCATATGGGTGCAGGATCCATTACTTCTAATGTAAAAAGTGATAAAACGCCTGTGTCAGTAAAAGGGAAGAACGAAAAGTTTGAAACCGGCTTAAAGAAGATGGGTGCTATCCTTGGCGATAATGTTGAAGTGGGCTGTAACAGTGTTTTGAATCCGGGAACGATAATCGGTCAAAACAGTAACATTTATCCCACTTCCATGGTCAGAGGTGTTGTCCCTTCCGATAGCATTTACAAGACAAAGACCGAAATAGCTGAAAAATATAATAAATAAAATGAATGACCAATGTGTGACCGGTAAGCAGATAAGTGCTTATCGGTCAATTTTTTTATCTTTTTTCCGGATTTTATTCTCAAAAAGGCTAATAATAGCTAATATAAGTTAATTTATATAAATATAAATATTAATTTTGTTGCTTTTTTCTATTTAAAATTAATTCTTTGTAATATAAGATTATGAATAGAATAAAACATTACAGAGAAGGAGGGGCATTGTGAATATTGTATTTGACGAGAGTATCGGAGTTTTTAAGCTTGATACATCCAATACCAGCTATCTCATCGGGATTGTAGATGAAGAGGGCTTTGTTGGACATTTGTATTATGGTCCATACATCAGCGATACGGATATTGCTTATCTGGCAAGAATTAATGAGAATCCTTTTGTGCCTTCTGCAAACAACAGAGACAGAGGGTCATTTCTTGATACATTTCCCATGGAGATGCCGGGGAGTAATGTGGGTGACTACAGGGAAAGCGCCATAGAGATAGAGGATGTGAATGGACATACCGCGGTCAGCTTATTATATAAAGGGCACCGTATTCGCAATGGGAAACCCAAGCTTACAGGGCTTCCGGCAACCTTTGGAGCAGAAGAGGATTGCATGACACTGGAAATAGATACCATCGATAAAACTCTTGGCCTTGAAGTTACATTGCGATATTCGGTTTTCAAAGATGTGGATGTAATCACAAGAAGCTGTAGCGTTAAGAATGTCTCGGAAACAACTGTTTTTCTGACCAGAATTTCGTCCATGAGTCTTGATATGGATCAGGAAGATTACAGATTACTCACACTTCACGGTTCATGGGCCAGAGAAAGGCATATGGATTACAGAGAAATCGGCTATGGCAGAACCAATGTGGGATCCTTTAGAGGGGAATCTTCTCATCAGGAACATCCGTTTATGGCACTGGTATCGGAAAAGGCAACGCAGGAGACCGGTAGGGTATATGGTTTCAACTTTGTGTATTCCGGTAATTTTCTGGCACAGGTTGAAAAGAATCAGTTTGATAATCTGAGAGTTCAGATGGGAATTCACCCCAAAAACTTTAAGTTTGAAATATGTCCGGGGGAAGTATTCACGGCACCTGAGGTAACAATGGTCTGTTCCGATAAGGGACTTGGATACATGAGCAGAACTTATCATGATCTATATAGAAATCATTTGATTCGGAGCCCCTATAAAGAGAAAGAAAGACCTATTCTGATTAACAACTGGGAAGCAACCTATTTTGATTTTGATACAGATAAGCTGTTGTCCATTGCAAGAGAAGCAAAAGATGCAGGCATTGAGATGTTGGTAATGGATGATGGATGGTTCGGAAATCGAAATGATGACAACTCCGGTCTTGGCGACTGGTTTGTTAACGAAAAAAAGTTGCATGGCGGTTTGAAGTATCTGGTGGATGAAGTCAATAAGCTCGGGTTGAAATTTGGTATTTGGTTTGAACCGGAAATGATCTCACCGGATTCTGCACTATATAGGGCACATCCGGACTGGGCAATTGCCATTCCTGACAGGACTCCTTGCAGATTAAGAAACCAGTTCGTCCTTGATATTACCAGGGCTGAAGTCAGAGAGTATATATATCGTTCTGTTTCAGATATTTTACATAGTGCAAATATTGAGTATGTAAAGTGGGATATGAATCGTCAATTGACAGATCTTGGAAGTGTATCTCTTGGGAAGGAGAATCAGGGAGAACTCAGTCACAGATATGTCCTTGCAGTCTATGAATTACAGGAGCGTATCCTTTGTGAGTTCCCGAATCTGTTGTTGGAGAATTGTTCCGGAGGCGGTGCCAGATTTGATCCGGGAATGCTGTATTACAGCCCGCAGATTTGGTGTTCTGATGACACGGATGCCATAGAGAGACTTTCGATTCAGGAAGGTACAGCGCTGGTCTATCCGCTTTCCTCCATAGGTGCGCATGTATCTGTCTGCCCGAATCATACGGTTGGAAGAGTAACTCCTTTTGAAACAAGAGGAAATGTAGCGCTTGCCGGCACCTTTGGATATGAGCTTGACATCACAAAACTGCCAAAGGAAGAGAGAGAATTGATTCCCATACAAACTGCAATGTATCACAAATATAACAAACTGGTAAGGGAAGGGGACTATTACCGTATAGCTTCTTATGCGGAAAACCATTTATACGATTGTTATGAAGTGATTTCCAAAGATAAAAAGGAAGTGCTTGTAACCTATGTACAGGTTCTGAATCAACCAAATTCACACAGCAGAATAATTAAGCTTGCCGGTCTGAATCCGAATATGAGATATCGTGAGGAAGAAGGCGAAATAATCTATTATGGCGATACACTTATGCATGCCGGTATTCAGATTCAAAATATGTGGGGTGATTTTCAGTCAAAACTGATTCATTTTACGATGGTGGAGGGATAAATGGCTAAATCAGTAAAACTCGCAGACATTGCAGAAAAACTTGGAGTTAGTAATGTTACTGTCTCAAAAGCACTCTCCGGGAAAAAAGGAGTCAGCGAAGAAATGCGAGCGCGAATTGTTAAATATGCGGAGGAGCTTGGTTATAAACAACCTTCGGTGGCAAGAAAAGAAGCGCTTTCCAGAAAGAGTTATCAGATTGGTGTGATTGTAAGAGAAGGGTTCCTGGATAAATATGAGTCCTTCTACTGGCAAATGTACAAGCATGTATGCGCGTGTGCTCTCGAGAACGGCAGTTTTGCAATGCTGGAGGTTATTTCAAATGATTCAGAAGCAAATCTCTTTTTGCCTGAGATTCTAAAGGAAAACAAAATACAGGGACTCATAGTAATCGGGGAAATGAATAAAGGATACCTTGCAGCATTGCGGGAAAAATGTTCCGTTCCTATAGTATATCTTGATTTTACTGAGGTGGATCAAAAAAATGACTCCGTTATGTCAGACGGATATTACGGTGCCTATTATCTGACAAATTATCTGATATCCCAGGGACATCTCAGAATTGCTTATGTCGGGTCCGTCTCGGCTACCGGTTCTATCATGGATCGATATCTTGGATATGTGAAGGCACTTACGGAACATGGACTTGAACCGAAAAAAGAATGGCAATTGGAGGATAGAGATAAGGAAACAGGTTTTATCGATGAAAATCTTATTCAATTACCGAAGGAGATGCCGGATGCTTTTTTGTGTAACTGCGATCTGACCGCCGGAAGGCTGATACACAAGATAAATGAAAACGGATTCATGGTTCCCGAGGATGTTTCCGTAGCCGGATTCGACAATTGCATTTATCCCGGTTTATCTAATGTGGAAATAACAACTTATGAAGTGGACAGAAAAGCTATGGCGAAGCAGGCAGTAGAGGTTCTGTTGAATAAGCTGGAAGATTCCACGGCTGCTTCGGGAACGCATATCATTTCGGGGAAACTGATAATTAGAGACAGTGTAAAAAGAATTGGATGACTATGATTTTATGTTTAGTCACAAAAAATGAACAACACGGAAAAGGAGAAAAAAGATGAAGGAATTGAAAATGATTGCACCGGTTGTTAAAAATGTACCTTGGCAGGAGAAGCCCGAGGGGTTAAAAGGAGCTCCCCTATGGAGATATACGGAGAATCCCATTATCGGAAGGAATCCCATTGACGGAGTAGCGCGGATCTTTAACAGTGCGGTTATGCCTTACGAGGGTAAATTCATCGGTGTTTTCCGCGGTGAGCAGACCAACGGAATCCCTTATATTTATCTTGGAAGAAGCGAAGATGCGATTCATTGGGAGTTTGATCCCAAGCCGATTCCGTTCAAGGATGAGAACGGTAATGATTTTATGCCCCGATATGCATATGATCCCAGACTGGTAAAAGTTGAGGACATATACTATTTAATCTGGTGTCAGGATTTCTACGGAGCTGCTATTGGTATGGCAAAAACCACAGACTTTCAGAGTTTTACCAGATTAGAAAACCCCTTCCTGCCTTTTAACAGAAATGCAGTGTTGTTCCCGAGAAAGATCAACGGTAACTTTATGCTGTTGAGCAGACCCTCCGATTCCGGGCATACTCCTTTCGGAGATATCTTTGTCAGTGAGAGTCCTGATCTTGTTTTCTGGGGGAAGCACAGACATGTGATGAGCCGAGGCAATGAGTGGTGGGAATCGTTAAAGATCGGCGGTGGTGCAGCACCAATCGAGACAACAGAGGGCTGGTTGCTGTTCTATCATGGTGTCAGCGGAACCTGTAACGGATATGTATATTCCATCGGCGGTGCTATTTTAGATCTTGAGAATCCCTCCAAGGTACTTTATCGCTGCGAGAATTTCCTGCTGACTCCCGAAGAGTGGTATGAGGAAAGAGGTTTTGTTCCCAATGTAACCTTCCCCTGTGCTACGATTCATGACTCCGAGACGGGAAAGATAGCAATCTATTACGGCTGCGCTGACAGTTACGTAGGGCTTGCTTTTACAAAGCTTGATGAGATTGTTGCCTATATCAAGGAGCATAGCGTGACCAATGAGACAGATACCGAAATCGGTATGAGATAACAAGCCGGAGGTGGAATATGAGCTTGGCTACAGAGTTTGTAAAACACATAAAAGCAGGTGTTAGTATCGGCGATACACTGGATTCTTTCAATGATTTTATTACATATGAGGATGCTCCTGCTGTTTCGGAAACTGCATGGGGCAATCCGGAGATCAAAGAAGGGCTGATTGATACGATTCTAAGGAGCGGATTTAATCTTGTGCGTATCCCGGTTTCTTGGAGAGTACATATCGGTCCTGCACCGGATTTTCATATTGAAGACAGATGGATGAACAGAATACAAGAAGTTGTGGATTATGCTTACAAAAAAGGTGCCTATGTAATTCTGAATCTTCATCACGAGGATTGGAATTATCCCTATTACACGAATAAAGAAGCTGCCTGTACCAAAATGAAGGCTGTATGGAAGCAGATTGCAGAAAGATTTGCGGAATATGACGAGCATTTGATCTTCGAAGGGCAGAATGAACCGAGAAAAATCGGTACGCCCCTGGAATGGAATGGCGGCGATGAAGAAGGCTGGAGAGTCGTGGATGCAACAAATCAGGCTTTTGTAGATGCAATCAGGGAATCGAAGGGATATAACGCAACCCGTTTCCTGATGGTTCCCGGATATGCCGCAAATTGTACCGTTGGCGTAAGAAATCTGACAGTGCCGCAAGACGAAAGAGTCATTGTATCAGTCCATGCCTATGAGCCCTATGAATTTGCTTTACAATTACCGGGCAGAAAAACCTGGAATCATGATACTGAAATGATTGACAGTATTATGAAAGAGCTTAAGGAACGTTTTGTTTCAAAAGGCATTCCCGTAATCATGGGAGAATTCGGTGCCATGAACAGAGATGGCAATGAAGAGGAAAGAGCTGACTGGGTTGCTTATTATGTTTCAAAGGCGAAAGAAGCAGGAATTCCATGTGTATGGTGGGACAACGCACGCTTTTTCGGAGAAGGTGAATTGTTCGGGCTGTTTGACCGTAATAACTTTAACTGTGTATTTCCCAAGGTGCTGGATGGATTGATGAGAGGTTTGGGAAACTGAGAAACAAAGCGAGGAAAAGGTATGATACACGAAAAATATTATGAGCTTGCAGCAAAGCAGGAGAAGCTTTTAAACGAAACAAACAAAAAAGAGGAATATTTTTATAACGGAATTTACGACAGATATAGCAATCCCGTCTTGACAAGAGAACATATTCCGCTTACCTGGAAGTATGATCTGAACAAGGAAACGAATCCGTATTTTCAGGAGAGACTTGGGATCAATGCGGTTATGAATTCCGGTGCAATTTATTTAAACGGCAAGTACTATTTGGTCGCAAGAATAGAAGGAAATGATAGGAAGTCTTTTTTTGGAGTGGCAGAAAGCGATAACGGAATTGATCATTTCAGGTTCTGGGATTATCCCATTCTTTTAGAGGATAGCTGCCCTGAAGAGACCAATGTTTATGACATGCGTCTGACTCAGCACGAGGATGGATACATATACGGCGTATTCTGCTCGGAAAGCAAGGACAAAACAGTAAATGATTTGTCTGCTGCCGTAGCTGCTGCAGGAATTGTGCGTACAAAGGATCTGAAGCATTGGGAGAGACTTGATAATCTTGTGACTCTGCGTTCCCCTCAGCAGAGAAATGTAGTGCTGCATCCGGAATTTGTTGATGGTAAATACGCATTTTACACAAGACCTATGGACGATTTTATCGAAACAGGAAGTGGCGGAGGAATAGGCTTTGGTCTGTGTGAGGACATAACACATGCCGTGATTGATGAGGAGAAAATGACCAGCCTTCGTAAATATCATACGATTACCGAAGCCAAAAACGGTGCCGGCGCACCCCCCATCAAAACTGACCGGGGATGGATCCATATTGCCCACGGTGTACGTAATACCGCAGCCGGTCTTAGATATGTGATTTATGCTTTTGCCACTGATCTTAACGATCCGTCTAAGGTGATTGCCGAGCCGTCCGGACTCCTGATCGGACCCAGAGGAGAAGAACGTGTCGGCGATGTTTCAAACGTGGTGTTTACAAATGGTGCTATCGTGAACGAGAAAAATGAAGTATTTCTATATTATGCTTCCTCTGACACAAGAATGCATGTTGCAACGACTACAATCGATAAACTGATTGATTACGTTTTCAATACACCTGCAGATCCGGGCAGAAGTGTGGAATGTGTAGCACAAAGATGTGAATTGATTGAAAAGAATTTAAAGTTACTTCGTGAAAAGGACGCATAAAATGAGCTATCTGGTAGAAACAGATCATAAATTGTTGCAGTACAGCGGAAGGATTGATTTTGATGCTCCTAAGGAACCGGTAATTGTGTATGCCGGTTCCTGGGTTAAAATCAGATTCCGTTCCGGGTATATCAGGGTATTGCTTGAAAATCATCACAGTTATTACTTAAACTACATGGGGTATATATTAGATGGTGTTCAGGGGAAATTCCTTCTGAATGACGACAAGAATACCAATACTTATAACATTAAGGAAAACCTGTCAGAGGGCGAACATGAATTATTGTTGTTCAAGCGCATGGATGCCTGCCATCATGTCGTTTTTCGAGGCTTTGAAATCGAGGACAATGGGGAAGTGCTGCCTGTCAGTAAGATGAGTAATCGCAGAATAGAGGTTTTTGGCGACAGTGTATCCTGCGGTGAAGTATCGGAAGCAATCGAATACACAGGTAAGGGTGATCCGGAGAATCACAATGGACTCTATTCAAACAGCTGGTATTCCTATTCCTGGATAGCTGCCAGAAAGTTAAATGCCGAATTGCATATCACTTCGCAGGGGGGAGCTGCTTTGTTGGATCAGACAGGGTGGTTTCATGGACCGGATTATCTTGGATTATACTCTATTTATGATAAAATAGAATACAATCCGGATATATGCCCGGTTAAATTATGGGATTTTCAAAAATGGATTCCCCAGGTTGTTGTATTTGCGTTTGGGCAAAACGACAATCATCCCGATGATATCATGGCTAAGGATTATCATTCAGAAGCCTCGGTTAATTGGAGACACAGCTATCTTTCTTTTTTGGAAAAAATGATGCTGTTATATCCTAAGGCGCATTTTATTCTAACAACAACGATTCTGAATCATGATGCGATATGGGATAAGGCAATCAGTGAGGTGTGTGACACAATTGACAATAGCCGGGTACATCGATTCTTCTATGGGAAAAACGGCTGTGGGACACCGGGACATATCAGAATAGCGGAAGCCGAAGAAATGGCAGATGAGCTGGTTGGATTCATTGAGACCCTGGGAGATATCTGGAACGAATAATCAAAATCATGAATAAAGGATAAAAACATGAACAAATTCAGATTGGAAAAATTGTTTCAAAAGGCAAAAAATGGAGAAAAACTGATAATAGGTTTTATTGGAGGCTCCATTACGCAAGGCTGCCTTGCTACAGAACCCTGTCTTTGCTATGCCTATCATGTATATGAGTGGTGGTGTCGTACCTTCCCGAAAGCTGATTTTGTATATTTAAATGCAGGAATCGGTGCGACAGATTCCCAGTTTGGGTGCGCCAGAGCAGAAAGTGATTTACTGGCAGAGAAACCGGACTTTGTCATAATTGAATTTTCCGTTAATGATGAAGACAATGAACATTATCTGGAAACCTACGAGGGATTGGTCAGAAAAATATACGGTTCGTTATGGGAGCCGGCAGTTCTTCTGGTACATAATATTTTTTATGAAGACGGTCGCAATGCTGAGAATATCCATGGAAGGATTGCAAAGTATTATGAGTTACCGTCTGTCAGCATGAAAGATACGATTTATTCGGAGATTCTGGAAGGAAAGCTTCAAAGAGAAGAACTGACTGCAGACGGCTTACACCCAAATGACAAGGGGCATGCACTGGTAGCAGGAGTCATCACGGAATTTCTGAGTAACATCATGAAGCATGCTACAGGAACGAACGAAGCTTCCGATAACGTGAAGGTTCTTCCGAAGCCTCTTACCCGAAATAATTACGAAAATTCCATCCGTTACAGAAATGACAATTGTCAGCCGGAAGTAAACGGCTTTGTAATAGATGATTCCAAACAGGTAAACATTACGGATGTCTTTAAAAAAGGATGGACTGCAAAACAAAAGGGAGATAGTATCAAGTTCCGGGTTAAGGGTAGTTGTATCGGTGTGCAATATAGAAAAACAATGCAATTACCGGCACCTGTTGCAGAGCTGATTCTGGATGGAGACAAAGAACATCCTTTTATTTTAGATGCAAATTTTAACGAAACCTGGGGGGATAAGCTGGTACTGGACACAGTTCTCGAGCATGGAGAAGAAAAGGAACATACTGTGGAAATCATTCTGAAAGAAACTCATCCTGAAGACAAGCTTCCTTTCTATTTGGTTTCCGTAATTGCCTGCAATGAAAGCTGTAATGAGTTTATCTGTAAGGAGGAAAACAGTATCCTGTTCTTCACTCCCTGTTTTACGCATAATATATGGGGCGGTATTAAGCTTCGGGAGGAATTTGGTTATCCTGTGGAAGGAGATGACATCGGTGAATGTTGGGGTATTTCAGCACATCCAAACGGTGAAAGTATTGTAAAGAATGGATGCTTTGCAGGAAGGAGATTGTCCGAACTATGGAAAAGTCAACCTGGTATTTTTGGCAAATGTAATACTGAACGATTCCCGCTTCTGGTAAAGATCATAGATGCAAACGAGGATCTGAGTATTCAGGTACACCCTGATGATTCTTATGCATATACAAACGAAAATGGTTCCTATGGTAAAACAGAATGCTGGTATGTTCTTGATTGCAATGAGAATGCAACACTTATAATAGGTCATAATGCATCTTCAAGACAAGAATTGACTGATATGGTTAAAGGTGGAAAATGGAATGAATTTATCAGGGAGATTCCGGTATCTAAGGGTGATTTTATCCAGATTGATCCCGGCACCGTCCATGCAATCAAGGGCGGAATGCTTATATTGGAAACGCAACAGAACAGTGATATCACATACAGAATGTATGATTATGATAGATTATCCAATGGAGTTCCCAGACAATTACAAATAAAGCAAAGCCTGGATGTAATCTCCGTACCTGCAAAAAAGGCTGAAGAATGTGTGATCCACACAGCATTTACTCAAAAAGAGAATTGTCTGGAGGAATTATATGTCTGCAAATATTATAAAGTATTCAAAGCTAAGGTGAGAGGCGGCTTTTCATTTAAGAAAGAAAATATATTTATGCTTGCAACAGTCATTCATGGAGAAGGGAAAGTAAACGGAAGTGAGATTAAGAAAGGCGATCATTTCCTGATTCCGGCAAAGCTATCCGATATTTGTGTCGAAGGAAATGCGGAAATGATTCTTTCAACTCCATAAAATGAGTAATTTTTTGTAAAAACCTCTGGATTTTTTTCATCAGATATGAGAAAATAGATGTCGAATGATATTATTTTATCAATATGTATTTTGATATTATAGTAACTTACATATTTGAAAGGAGATTTCACATGATTTATTCAAAGGAAGTTGAAGAAATGTGCACAGTCGCTCAGGGTGTGCATCATGGATGTGCGCCTATCCCTGAAGAAGCTAAGTGGGTTCAGGCAAAGAAAGTAGAAGACATTTCCGGTCTTACACATGGTGTGGGCTGGTGTGCTCCCCAGCAGGGCGCTTGTAAGCTGACACTGAATGTTAAGGAAGGAATCATCCAGGAAGCCCTGGTTGAGACCATCGGCTGCTCCGGAATGACTCACTCCGCAGCTATGGCTTCCGAAATTCTTCCCGGACTTACCGTAATGGAAGCTCTGAACACCGACCTTGTATGTGACGCTATCAACACCGCTATGAGAGAGCTGTTCCTTCAGATCGTTTACGGACGTACCCAGAGTGCTTTCTCTGAGGAAGGTCTTCCTATCGGTGCCGGACTTGAAGATCTTGGCAAAGGACTGAGAAGCCAGGTTGGTACCATGTACGGTACTCTCAAGAAGGGTCCCCGTTATCTTGAAATGGCAGAAGGCTATGTGACCGGTATCGCTTTGGACAAGGATGACCAGATTATCGGTTATGAGTTCGTAAGCCTTGGAAAGATGACTGACTTTATCAAGAAGGGTGACGATCCCAACACAGCATATGAGAAGGCAAAGGGTCAGTATGGCCGTGTTGCTGATGCCGTTAAGATCATCGACCCCAGAAAAGAATAAGTAAAGGATAAAGGAGGACAGAAAAAATGGCTTTATTTGAATCATATGAAAGACGTATTGATAAAATCAACGCTGTTCTGAACAGCTACGGTATCTCCTCTATCGAAGAAGCAGAGAAGATTACCAAGGATGCCGGTCTTGATGTTTACGACCAGGTGAAGAAGATTCAGCCCATTTGTTTTGAAAATGCATGTTGGGCTTATACAGTAGGTGCTGCTATCGCAATTAAGAAGGGATGTCGCAAGGCTTCCGAGGCTGCTGCAGCTATCGGTGAGGGACTTCAGGCATTCTGTATTCCCGGCTCCGTTGCTGATACCCGTAAGGTTGGTCTCGGCCATGGTAATCTCGGAAAGATGCTTCTGGAAGAGGAGACTGATTGCTTCTGCTTCCTTGCAGGACATGAGTCTTTTGCAGCTGCTGAAGGTGCTATCGGTATCGCAGAAAAGGCTAACAAGGTTCGCCAGAAGCCTCTTCGTGTTATTCTGAACGGTCTTGGAAAGGATGCAGCAAAGATTATCTCCAGAATCAACGGATTCACTTTTGTTGAGACCGAGTACAATCCTTACACCAATGAAGTTAAGGAAATCGAAAGAATTGCTTACTCTGACGGACTGCGTTCCAAGGTTAACTGCTATGGTTCCAACAGCGTTCCCGAAGGTGTGGCAATCATGTGGAAGGAGAACGTTGATGTATCTATCACCGGTAACTCCACTAACCCTACCAGATTCCAGCATCCGGTAGCAGGTACTTACAAGAAGGAGAGAGTCGAAGCGGGCAAGAAGTACTTTTCAGTAGCTTCCGGCGGTGGTACCGGACGTACACTGCATCCCGATAATATGGCTGCAGGTCCTGCTTCTTACGGCTTTACCGATACTCTTGGCCGTATGCATTCTGATGCACAGTTTGCAGGTTCTTCATCCGTTCCTGCCCATGTTGAAATGATGGGTCTGATTGGTATGGGTAACAACCCTATGGTAGGTGCAACTGTAGCAGTTGCTGTATCGATTGAGGAAGCAGCGAAAGCAGGCAAGTTCTAAATTATGTGTTGTAAAGGGGACATTGAATAAATGTCCCCTTTCTTGTATCAAAATATCTATAAATCAAGTATGTAATTTATTTAATTATGGGGGTTTTTATGAATGAAAAGAATTCTGAAGTGATTCATGACGCGAGACAGCTGGGCATTCCGAAAATGTTGTTGCTTAGTATTCAGCATTTGTTTGCAATGTTCGGTGCCACTATATTAGTACCGATTCTTGTTTCGAATTATTTTGAAGAAGCCTGTGGGGAACCGCTTACCAGAGGACTATCTGTTTCTGTTACTCTGTTTTGTGCCGGAGTTGGCACCTTGATTTTCCATCTGTGCTCGAAATTAAAGGTTCCTGCATTCCTTGGTTCTTCTTTTGCGTTCCTGGGTGGTTTTGAAACCTGTGCCAAGTTAGATACCGGAATTTATGCCGGTATGTCTGTGAATGACAAAGCAGCGTATGCCTGTGGCGGTATTGTAATAGCCGGGGTTCTTTACCTGGTTCTGGCATTGATTATCAGGCTTGTAGGTGTAAAGAGGGTAATGCGTTTCCTTCCTCCGGTTGTAACGGGACCGATCATTATTTGTATCGGTATGTCTCTGGCAGGCACCGCAATAAACAATGCTTCCAAGAATTGGCTTCTTGCAATTATTGCTCTCATAGTTATAATTATCTTCAATATATGGGGAAAAGGAATGTTTAAAATCATTCCTATCCTGATGGGGGTAGTTATTTCCTATATAGCAGCGCTTGTGATGCATTTCGCAGGCATGACCAATCCGGACGGAACTGCAATCTTCAGCTTTGCATCCATATCCGCTTCCGGATGGGTAGGAATTCCTAACTTCCAAATCTGTAAATTTGATATCACTTCAATTCTGGTTATGGCTCCGATTGCAATCGCTTCCATGATGGAGCATATAGGGGATATGTCTGCCATTTCTCAACGGTGGATGAGAATTTTATTTCCGATCCCGGACTTCACAGAACACTGGTCGGTGACGGGTTGGCAACTGCCTTTGCAGGTGCAATCGGTGGACCTGCAAATACTACCTATGGAGAGAATACAGGAGTATTGGAGCTTTCCAAGGTTCATGATCCCCGTGTTATTCGGATTACAGCTGTATTTGCTATATTATTGTCGTTTATTCCAAAATTCTCAGCTGTTATTTCCACAATGCCAACTGCAATCATTGGGGGTGTATCCTTTATGCTTTACGGTATGATTTCAGCAATCGGTATTCGGAATGTGGTAGAAAACAAGGTTGATCTGACAAAATCACGCAATCTGATTATTGTAGGTGTGATTTTCGTATGTGGGCTTGGTTTTACAAATGGCATTACAATTACAATCGGTGAAACTTCCATTAAGCTTACGGCACTTGCGATTGCGGCAATAGCAGGTATTTTGCTGAATGCCGTATTACCCGGCAATGACTATGAATTCGGAGTGAATCCCAAGGGTGATCAGAGCAGAGGCGTCTTTGTAAAAAATACAGATAAATAATTACTATCTAAAGAATAATAGAAAAGGAGTCATGAAGATGGATTTTGCAAACGAAAAAAATATAACCATATTTAGTCATCCTTTAATTCAACATAAGATATCTCTATTGAGAGATAAGAACACCGGAACCAATGAATTTCGTAAAATGGTGGGCGAAATAGCAATGCTGGAAGGCTTCGAAGCAATGAGTGACCTTCCGTTAAAAGATGTAGAAATAGAAAATACTACTTTTGTTATTAAAGATAGTAAAACAACTACATCAAAAACAAAAACAACTACATCTAAAGGTACGCAGATAGATGCATATAAAGTAACAATTTCATGGGAC
>CALZBR010000009.1 GCA_945621435.1 uncultured Lachnospiraceae bacterium | reverse complement strand
GGAAAAATTTTATCTTACCGAATTTTATGTTGCCACCAAGGGCATAATTATGCTATAATTATGCCAAAGAAAGGAGTGAATTATCATGCCACTTATTATGCCTATTAAGGATTTGCGCAATACAACCGAGATTTCAAATATTGCACACAAGGAACAGGAGCCTATTTTTATCACTAAAAACGGATATAGCGACTTGGTTGTAATGAGTAGTGAATTATATGATAAATTCGCCAGAATGAATCGCATCGACCAAGCAATCTTCGAATCCGAGCAGGAAATTGCTAACGGAGCAGAAGCCGTTGATGCAGAAATCGTTTTTGCAGAATTGGAGAAAAAACATTTTGGATAAATACAAGGTAAAAGTCAATCCCAGAGCAATCCGTGAATTAGACCACATTTACGAATATATCGCAAATGAGAAATTGGTTCCTGAAAATGCCAAGGGGCAAGTTGACCGAATTAAGAAAGCCATTTTTAACTTAGATACCTTTCCCCAGTCCCACCAAGAACGAAACGAAGGCAGATATGCCGGAAAAGGTTACAGACAGATACTGATTGATAACTATATCGCTATTTTTCGCATTGATGAGCCACTCAAAACCGTTTATGTGGTAACAATACAGTATCAGGGTCGGAATCTGTAAAACAAGCACCAAATGACGCCACAAATCATTTGGTGCTTCCTTTCGATTTACAACAGCAACCTCATATGTAAGAGGTTTACACAAAATTATTTACACTCTCTTCTTTTTCCTTAGATGAAACACACCTATAATACACATCATTGCCAATATCTTCCTATCATTCGCTCCATATTGGCTCTACCTACAGGATTTGCGGTGTGAATACTAATTGGATACAAAGTTCCTCGTTCAACAAGGAAATCCAGAATTTTAATTGCATCCCCTCCATCATTCGCATAATCACCCAAATCATGATCAAGATCAAGCACCTCAATCTCACCGCCTTCAGATTCGACTTTTTCAATCAACGTAATTGTTTCGTTTACCGATTTTGTTCCTATGTAGCCATCTGGAACTGGCCTAATATCGTCAACCCAGATTTTCATATGTAACCCTCTATTTCCAACAATCCGTATCTCCACAGAAATACCCTATCCTTTTCTGACAATTCACTTAATTCCATCCAAAGAACATCTTTTATCGGCTGATTATCCATAGGTTCTTCGGGGTCATAACCTTTGATGGCGTTTTGACTCTCCGGAACACTTACTTCAAAGAATACAATCAACCCTGGGAAGCACTTGTGATTTTGTCGGTGTCGCGCCGGAAAAGGATAATCTTTTTGATCAGCCTGATGATCAGTATGATAATCAGCACAAGAATCGCAATGGCAAACAGAACAATCACGATGATTCCAATAGCATATTTATTAGGATTTTTCAGGAGTTCAAAGATGTTACGACTGTCTTCTGCCACTTTGCGGTTATGTGTGGTTTCGTAATAAGCGGGCATGTTTGGTATGCCGTCTCCGTCGGTATCCTCGAAGCTCTGCAAGTAGTAAGCGATAGCGGTCCAGGCTTTGATTTCGTGGCCATCGTACTGAATGATGGTGTCTTCAATATTTTCGATAGGAGTGCCGTCGGCAAATTTCGGGGTCAGAGAGATTAATCCAAAGGAGATGCTTTTGACTGTTCCAAGCATTTGTCCACTGTACAGGTCACAGACAACGCGGTATAGTCTGTCGTTATCAATCTCAACGCGGTTGCCCTCTGCATCGGTGAGATAGCAGTCAGTGGTTCGGTTGAGGAAGATTCTGTGAGGGTTAAAGCTGAAATTGATACCTGAAGTGTATAGTCTGGCGGAATTCATGATGTCGGAGACAGAGGCATCTATTTCTATCATTGTTTTCAGTTCTGCACCGGTAAGGTAGACACTGATTAAGGGATAACCGGGAATACCATCTTCCCCGATTCCCAGAGAATAAGCATTGAATACGTCTTCAACCGATATATTTCTTACGCCGAAGCTTTCACGTATGCAGCCACTGGGTACCAGTGCGATATCAACAGGGTTGCTGTCTTCCCCCTTCATGTGATTGACGGTATATAAAAAGGAATCTGACAGTAAATTTCCCAGAGTGTGTTCGGTGTGTTCCTTGTAAAGATCTGTGACAGATTCGAAAGGAATGTGATTCTGAGCCAGAACCTGGTCATATGTATAGCCAAAGGATGCCAGATAGGAGTTATCGATGGATTCCATGAAACCATTGATTATTTCCTGAATGTGAGCATCCGGTGCAATGGAGGATGTCACGGGAACCAAAGCGTATTCTGCCATCTCCCAGCGACCGTTCTCTTTCTGTGTCATGGAGAGAGTTCCCAGATTACGGCCATATTCGCCGGTGGACGCAATGTAGGTATCGCCGTAGCGAATGGGCTGCTCCAAAACAGTATGGGAATGACCGCTGATGATGAGGTCAATGTCCGGAACCTTTTTTGCAAGAATCTCATCCTCGGATTTGGATGCTTTGGCATTGGTGCCGCTGTGGGAAATACAGATAATCATATCGGGGTTTTCTTGAGTCTTGATTTTTGCAACGGTTTCCTTTGCCGCTTCAACCGGATCCCGGAATTCCAGCACACAGGTGGGGGCACAGGCAAGGGAATCTTTTCCGAAGATGCCGAAAACAGCCACCTTAACAGCCCCTTTATGAAGGACGATGTAATCCTTCATGCCGTAGTCGGCAAAGGCTTCCTTCAGCAGCTGCTGTTCCGGGGTGAGTCCTTTTTCCTCCATGGATTTCCAGTCGATGTTACAGAGTACCATGGAGGGGATTGCATCGCCGCTCTCCGTGGCTGCATTCAGGGCACCGGCGAGTCCGGAAGAACGGTAGTCAAATTCGTGGTTGCCAAGAGTGGTAACCTCGCACTCCAATGCACCCAGCATGCGGAGCTCCGCAGCCTCTGTATGAAAAATGGTCTGTACCAGCGTGCCCATGGAAAAATCTCCGGCATCAACGACAAGGGTATCGGGATTCTCAGCCTTTGCCTCCCGAATCAATGTACTGATGCGGGCAAAGCCTCCTGCAAGGGAGGAACTGCCGTCCTGTATGGTATAGAAGCTGTCCAGATGGGAATGGGTGTCATGGGTGAAAATAATATCTATCTTTTTGCCCTCAGGAGCGGCTTTTGTGCCTGCGGTGCATAAAAAGACACCGGATAAAACCAGTGTAAACATAAGGATAAGTGCTTTCATTTTATTTGAAGGTTTCATACTTGCGTTAATTCCTTTCAGTTGCTGTACATTTTGGTAATCTGTTGTCTACTTAATTATAGGGTTTTTGTCATGTGAGGGCAAGGAAAATTTCGAAAATGACAAAGGAAAATACTACATGGGAAGTGTCATGAGGATGGCCGTCTGTCAGAATACTACATCAATAAAAAAATATTATACATTGCAAAATGCTTCATAATTTAGGATAATTAGGTTATTGATACAATGACATGATTTTGGAGTCGATCACAGGAAAGGAAGGTACTTATCATGGAGAGATGGGCAAGAGCAAAATATCAGCCTGTACTGCCTCTTGGCGAGAATGGTACACGCATAACGGCAAGTAAAAAACATATCAATCTGTCTAAGGACGCAGCGAAGGAAGGTATGGTTCTTCTGAAGAACCGGGGCAAGCTGCTGCCTCT
The DNA here is from genome assembly GCA_945621435.1 of uncultured Lachnospiraceae bacterium. Classification (GTDB taxonomy): domain Bacteria; phylum Bacillota; class Clostridia; order Lachnospirales; family Lachnospiraceae; genus Acetatifactor. The sequence continues at coordinate 71,853 of CALZBR010000009.1, read as the reverse complement.
GGCAAAGGGAAGCAAGGTGGCGCTTTTTGGAAAGGCAACCATTGATTATGTGAAGGGCGGCGGCGGCAGCGGGGATGTGACGGTTGCTTATACCCGTAATCTGTACCAGGGTCTGAAGGAGAAGGCTGACCATGTTACTGTCTTTGAGGAGCTGGCAGATTTTTACAAGGAGAATGTGAAGAAGCAGTACGAGGAGGGCAGGGAGCCGGGAATGACCATAGAGCCTGTCGTGCCCGAAGAGCTTCTGGAGAAAGCGGCAGCATTCACGGATACCGCGATTATCAGCATCTGTCGTTTTTCCGGGGAGGGCTGGGACAGAAAGAGCATCTATGACAAACAGCCCAAGGATAACAACTGTGTGATTGCCGGTCTGGAGGAGAAGAAGGACGACAATCAGGACGATAAGAAGGATATATTTGAGGATGGCGATTTTTATCTCAGTCATGCGGAAAAGGCTATGGTTGAGGCTGTCAAGTCCCGTTTTGCCAGGATAATCGTGGTGATGAACGTAGGCGGAATGGTGGACACCGAGTGGTTTGCCGGGGATGACAGCATCTCCTCCGTGCTCATGGCATGGCAGGGCGGTATTGAAGGCGGACTTGCGGTAGCAGAGCTCCTGATTGGAGAAGGCAATCCCTGCGGTAAGCTTTCCGACACCTTTGCAAAGCGCCTGGAGGATTATCCCTCCACCTATAATTTCCATGAATCTGATGACTATGTGGAATATACAGATGACATCTATGTAGGCTATCGCTATTTCGAGACCATTCCCGGAGCAGCCGGGAAGGTAAATTATCCGTTTGGATTCGGACTTTCCTATACAAAGTTTGCGCTTTCCATGCCTGCTGTGGAGAAGCAGGGAGACAAGTTTCGCGTGACCGTGGATGTATGTAATGTGGGCGAAACAGCCGGAAAAGAAGTGGTTCAGGTCTACTACAGCGCTCCTCAGGGTAAGCTCGGCAAGCCCGCAAGAGAGCTGGCTGCATTCCGCAAGACAAGACTTTTGCAGCCCGGTGAGACCCAGACTGTTGTGCTTGGTTTTCAGCTGCAGGATATGGCCTCCTACGATGACCTGGGAAAGGTGGCAAAGTCCGCTTATGTTCTGGAGAGGGGCGAGTATCATTTCTACATTGGTACCTCCGTGCGTGATACCATAGAGGATAATTATGTCATGGTATTGCATGAGGATATCGTTACCGAGCAGCTTTCCGCCAAGATGGTTCCCACACAGCTTTCCAAACGTATGCTCAGTGACGGCAGCTATGAAGAGTTACCCCAGGGGCAGCCTGTGGATACGGACGCAAGTGTGTTTGATACCAGACTGACTGCCGCTGAGACAGATGGTCTTGCACCTGAGGTAAAATATCATGCCAGTTGGCACCTCTGGGGGGTGGTTGACAACAAGCCGAAGCTCATCGAGGTTGCCGAGGGTAAGATTACTCTGGACAAGTTTGTGGCGTCACTTCCCGACAGGGAGCTGGCAGAGCTTCTCGGCGGACAGCCCAATACCGGTGTGGCAAATACCTTTGGTTATGGTAATCTGCCCGATTACGGTGTACCCAATATCATGACTGCAGATGGTCCCGCAGGTGTCAGAATTGCTCCCCAGTGCGGTGTTTGTACCACGGCCTTCCCCTGTTCTACGATGCTGGCTTGTACCTGGAATCCCGAAATCGTGGAAAAAGTCGGTGCTGCAGGCGGTATCGAGGCAAAGGAAAATAATATCGGCGCATGGCTGACTCCCGCAATAAACATTCACAGAAGCCCTCTGTGTGGAAGAAACTTTGAGTATTATTCTGAAGATCCTTTCCTCACCGGCAAGATGGCAGGCGCCATGGTAAAAGGAATCCAGAGCAATCATGTGGCGGCTACGGTGAAGCATTTTGCGTTGAACAATAAAGAGACCAACCGCAAGGAGAGCGATTCCAGAGCCTCCGAGCGTGCCATCCGTGAGATTTACCTCAAGGCCTTCGAGATCATTGTGAAGGAAGCGCAGCCCTGGAGTATCATGTCCTCCTACAATATCATCAACGGTCGCAGAGCTTCCGAGGATAAGGAAATGCTGGAGGATATCCTGCGCGGTGAGTGGGGCTTTGACGGCATGGTGACCACAGACTGGTGGACCAGCGGTGAGCACTACAAGGAGGTTGCAGCAGGCAACGACATGAAGATGGGTCTCGGTTACCCCGACAGACTGCTGCAGGCAATGGAAAAGGGCGTGCTGACCAGAGAGCAGATGGAAATCAGCGCAAAACGTATTCTTAATCTGATTCTGAAGATAGACTGATAGGGAGGTATCCGGATGGAAAAGAGAAAACTGGAAAAACTGGGAATTGAGACTTCTCTTCTGGGCTTTGGCTGCATGAGATTTCCCACCACTGCGGAGGGAAAAATAGATGAGCCCGAAGCAGAGCGGATGATGGACAGAGCCATCGCCGCAGGCGTGAATTATATTGATACGGCATATCCCTACCACAATGGGGAAAGCGAGCTTGTGGTAGGACGCGTGATGAAAAAATATGACAGGAGCAGCTTTTATCTTGCGACCAAGCTGCCTATCTGGATGGTGAAGGACGCTTCTGACGTTAAGCGGCTTTGCGGGGAGCAGCTGAAAAAGCTGCAGACCGACTACATTGATTTTTATCTGGTGCATGCCCTGAACGGCAAGCGTTTTGATGAGCTGGTGGAGCTGGGTTGTATAGAGGAGCTGGAGGATCTGAAGAGAGAGGGAAAGATAAAATATCTGGGCTTCTCTTTCCACGACGGGTATGAGGCCTTTGAGCACATTTTGAATTACAGGGACTGGGATTTCTGCCAGATCCAGCTGAATTACATGGATACCGAGGAACAGGCGGGCTTGAAGGGCTATGAGCTGACGGAAAAGAAAAATGTGCCGCTGATTATTATGGAACCTATCAAGGGCGGGTCTCTGGCAGCCTTTGCCGAGGATATCACAGGCATGTTCCGCAGCCTTGATGCAGAGGCTTCCATTGCAAGCTATGCTCTGCGCTGGGTGGGAAGTCTGCCCAATGTAAAGGTAATCCTCAGCGGTATGTCCACCATGGAGCAGGTGGAGGATAATCTGAAGACCTTTGACAATTTTAAGCCCCTGACAGAAAAGGAAAGGGACACCATTGAGCAGGTGGTGACTTTGATTAACAGTCGCGTGCAGAATGGCTGTACAGGCTGCCGCTACTGCATGCCCTGTCCTGCAGGAGTCAACATTCCCGGCTGCTTCAGCGCCTGGAACAGGTATCATATGTATCAGAACTACAACGTGGTGAGCTGGCAGTGGGAGAAGGAAGTGGGAGAGGAGCATCAGGCCAAGAACTGTATCCAGTGTGGCAAGTGCGAGGCTGCCTGTCCCCAGAAGCTGGCCATTCGTGAGGATCTGAAGAAGGTTCAGGCTGACCTGGACAAGAAAGAGTTCATGATTTAATTTATCCCATTTCAGAAAAGTAGTCTAAAGGCGTAGGAACACAATCCTGAAAAGGGAAGACAATCTTGAAGTGGAGGACAGGAAGTTGGAGAATATCAGAGAGAGCTTGTTGGAAAAATTCGGAGAAATATTTGGTGATACCGTGGACGCCAAGGTTTATTTTGCCCCCGGTCGGGTAAACCTCATTGGGGAGCATACCGATTATAACGGCGGACATGTTTTTCCCTGTGCACTGACCATAGGTACCTACGGGGTTGCCCGCAAAAGAACGGATAACCGGCTCCGTTTCTATTCCATGAATTTTGAAAAATTGGGGCTGGTAGAGTCCTCACTGGACGATCTGACACCCTCGCCTGAGGCGGACTGGACCAATTATCCTAAGGGGGTCATCTGGGCCTTTGGTGAGAAGGGAATGAAGGTGCCCGGAGGCATGGATCTCCTGCTGTTGGGAAATATTCCCAACGGCTCGGGGCTGTCCTCCTCTGCCTCCGTGGAGGTACTGACGGGATTTGTCCTCAGGGATTTCTTTGGTTTTGATGTGACCAATCAGGATCTGGCGTTGATCGGGCAGTTTTCGGAGAATCAGTTCAATAAAGTCAACTGTGGTATCATGGATCAGTTTGCCATTGCCATGGGTAAGAAGGACAATGCTATTTTTTTGGATACCGCTGACTTGTCCTATGAATATGCGCCGATTATACTGAAGGGTGCAAAGCTTGTCATTGCCTGCAGCAACAAGAAGCGTGGACTGGGCGATTCCAAGTACAATGAGCGCCGCAGCGAATGTGAGACGGCTCTGGCAGAGCTACAGAAGGCAGTTCCCATTGCGTCCCTGGGTGAGCTGGACGAGGAGACCTTTGAGAAAAATGCAGGTCTCATTGAGAATGAAGTACGCAGGAGACGGGCGAAGCATGCGGTATACGAGAACCAGCGTACCATCCGCGCGGTAAAGGCTTTGAAGGCAAACGATATTGAGGCATTTGGACAATTGATGAATGCTTCTCATGTCTCTCTTCGGGATGATTATGAGGTAACCGGCATTGAGCTGGATACTCTGGTGGAAGAGGCGTGGAAGGTGGACGGCGTCATCGGTTCCCGTATGACAGGTGCCGGTTTCGGAGGCTGTACCGTCAGCATTGTAAAGGATGAGGCAATCGATGAATTTATTGAGAAGGTCGGTGCCGCTTACAAGGAAAAAATCGGCTATAACGCGGACTTTTATGTGGTGGAGGCCGGAGACGGTCCCTGCGTGATGGAATAGAGAAAGTACGCTGTATTTCTGAGATGCCGGAGGAGTGCTGGCAGAAGCTGGAGGAGCGTTTCGGTCTATGAAATTTCTGCTTGTGGCAATCAATGCAAAATATATACATTCCAATCCTGCCATATACAGTCTGCGGGCTTCTGCCGGAAAAGAGGCGGCGGAGCACATGGAACTGGCGGAGTATACCATCAATCAGTACATGCAGGACATATTGGCGGATATCTATGCAAAAAAGCCGGATGTCATCGGGTTCTCCTGCTATATCTGGAACTGGAAGCTGATTCGGGAGCTGCTTATGGAGCTGCCCAAGATTTTGCCCGGAACGGACCTGTGGCTGGGAGGTCCGGAGGTCTCCTTTGATGCGGACAAAACTATGGAAGCATATCCACAGCTTACCGGTATCATGATAGGGGAGGGGGAAGTCACCTTCCGGAAGGTCATGGAGGTTTATCTCTGTGGCGGGAACCGGGAAGCCTTTCGGGAGATTCCGGGTCTGTGTCTGAGAACCGGATTTACGCCCCTCAGCCAGCCGGCTGACATGAGCAGTGTGCCCTTTCTTTACGATGACCTTGCCCCCTTTGAGAACAGAATCATTTATTACGAAACCAGCCGTGGCTGTCCTTTTCGCTGCAGCTATTGCCTGTCCTCCATTGAGAAGAGCGTACGGCTCAGAGATATTGCAACCGTAAAGAAGGAACTGCAGTTTTTTCTGGACAATCGAGTGAAGCAGGTAAAATTTGTGGACAGAACCTTTAACTGTAATCATGACCACGCCATGGAGATATGGAAATACATCAAAGAACATGACAATGGTGTCACAAATTTTCACTTTGAAATTGCCGGAGAAATTCTGCGACAGGATGAAATAGAGCTGCTGCAGTCCTTCAGACCCGGTCTGGCGCAGCTGGAAATCGGCGTGCAGTCCACGAATCCGGACACGCTGAAGGCTGTGAATCGAAGCGCAGATATAGAAAAACTAAAAAAAGTTGTGGACGCCATTGCCGGGGGCAGGAATATTCATCAGCATCTGGACCTGATTGCGGGCCTTCCCTATGAGGATTATGAGAGCTTCGGAAGGTCTTTTGATGAAGTATACGGCATACATCCGGAGCAGCTCCAGTTGGGATTTTTGAAGGTGTTGAAGGGCTCCGGTATGTGGGAGAAGGCGGAAGAGTACGGCATTCGTTATCTTCAGGAGCCTCCCTATGAGGTGCTTTGTACAAAATGGCTGTCCTATGATGATATCTTAAGGCTGAAGGGCATTGAGGAAATGGTGGAGCTGTATTACAACAGCAATCAGTTTACCCACACTCTGCCCTTGCTGGAAAGCAGGTTTTCCACACCCTTTGCCATGTATGAACAGCTCGCCCGGTTTTACGGGGCACATAAGTATTCCACCGGCAGTCCGGCCAGGGTCTATCGCTATCTGGTGCTTCTTGCGTTTGCAAAGGAAGTGGATGAAGAGAGATTACCGCTTTACAGGGAGCTTTTGACCTATGATATGTATCTGAGGGAGAACCCCAAGAGCAGACCGGAATTTGCGAAAAGCCTTACACCTTACAAGGAAGTGATTCGCGGTTTTTACCGGAGAGAAGAGGAAGAGAGGCGTTATCTTTCCGCATATGCCGGCTATGACAGTCAGCAGCTTGCCAGAATGACACATCTGGAGCCTTTTCAATATCCTGTCTGGGAGAAGGAGCCGAATCATAAGATTCATGAGAATTCAGAGCCGGCGGGATATCTTCTTTTTGATTATCAGGTGCGCAATCCTTTGAACGGAGAGGCAGCAGTACAGCTGATTATCCCCGGCGGAGGAAAATCGGAAGGCGGTAAGTGATGAATTCCTATGTCAGTATAGATCTGGAGACCACGGGACTCAATCCCGGGCGGGACAAAATAATTGAAATCGGTGCAGTGAAGGTGCTGGACGGGGAACGTGCCGGTACCTTTTCTTCTCTTGTCAATCCCGGGCGGAAGCTGGAGCCTGGGATTACGGAATTGACAGGGATAAGGGAGGAGGATTTGAGGGATGCCCCTTACATAGAGGATGTGTTGGAAGGGGTGTTGGATTTCTTGGGAGACCTTCCCCTCCTCGGACACAGTATTCTGTTTGATTATTCTTTTTTGAAAAAAGCAGCGGTAAATGCGAAGAAAACATTTGAAAAACAGGCAGTGGATACGTTGAAAATAGCGAGAAAATACCTGCCGGAGCTGGAGAGCAGAAGTCTGGAATATCTCTGCAGATACTATCATATAACTCATCAGGCTCACAGAGCCCTGACGGATGCAGAGGCTACCCTGGTGCTCTATGACAGATTGAAGGAGCAGTTCTATTCCCGGGAGGATAGCTTATTTTGCCCATCGGCTCTGGTTTTCAAGGTAAAGAGAGATCAGCCGGCTACGAAACAGCAGAAGGAGAAGTTATATTTTCTGACTGCCCGGCATAAGATAGTATTGGACGTAGAGATTGAGAGGCTGACGAGAAGCGAGGCGAGCCGCCTGACGGATCTGATCCTGTCCCGCTCTGCTAAAATACATCGGGGTATTTTTCCCGAAGATTCCGAAGAATGACTTCCTTATTGGCAGAACGAAGAGTCTCTGCCTTTTTTTTCAAATAATCAATCTGAACCATTTTGTCGCAGGAGACATAATAGTCTGCAAGCAGGTAATAGGTCCGGCTGATATCGGTGTCTATGCTGACGGCATATTCCATAAGAACCGAGGCTTCCTGTTGATATCCGCTTTCCAGCAGCAGATCAGCCCATTTTTGCAGAGTGCGGACGAGGACGGTGTAGTTCTGGTCATATTCCGTGAGAAGCTCCAGATTGGCTGTGCCGTATTCCAGCTTCAGGTCTGTGTTTGAGAATCCTGTGAAATTCACGATTTTGCAGGAGGTCAGGGATTCGATGATATCAATGCATTCCAAAACATTGGAATTGTCCTGCATCAGATTTGTAGGAAATTTTTCCAGAGGGATGTGGATATAGTTCAGATTGTCAAGAGGCTTGCGTCTGACATTATTGGCTCGGTGTTCCCGGGACCAGAATTCTTCATCGCTTTCTTTTGTATGCTTTGCCTGTTTTCGGATGGTGATGCTGATCACCAGAATCAGTGCGATAAAACTTGCCAAAAAGCCGAAATTCATATATAATATCCTTTCAGAGTTGTAGGGGTGGATTTTAGTTTACAGGTCCCTTGGACCGGTGAGGAGGTTGCTATGTTCAACATGCACAACAAGAAAACAAAACAGCGTATTTCCATTGTTATTATTGTTTTTTTGGTACTTGCTATGATAATTCCTACTCTATCATATTTCTTTGTGTAATTCAATGTGAGGTTCCGCATGAACAGGTATTTTCTTAGGAGATGCTGTCTCGTGCTTGTTACGGTATTTATGCTGTATCGGGGCACGACAGTCGGTGCAAAAGAGGAAGATACCATTAAGCCCGGTATTTATGCAGGGGAGATTTCTCTCGGCGGTATGACCGCAGAGGAAGCCGGTGAGGCGATTACAGATTATGTCAACAGCTTGCGGGAGACGGAGATTGTACTGCTTGCTGCGGGCAATTATGAAGTGAAGCTCAAAGCCGGGGAATTGGGACTTACCTGGACTAATCCGGAGCTGATTACGGAGGCTCTTGAAATTGGCACCCGGGGGAACGTGATTGAGCGCTATAAGCTGTTAAAAAATCTGGAGCATGAAAATGTGGTTTTCCCTGTTAACATAGCTCCGGACGTTCAGATAATCAGGGACTTTTTGATTAATGAGTGTGAAAAATACAATGTGGAGCCTGTGGATTTTTCTCTCGTCAGGCATGACAGGGAGTTCCACGTCATAGACGGTGCAGTGGGTTATGTACTGAATACGGAGACCTCCACGCAACAGATAAATGACTGTCTGGCTACAGATTGGGACGGCAGCCCCTGCTCGATTCCGCTGGAGTACTATGTGACAGAGCCGAAGGGAAGCAGAGAAGAGCTGTCTCAGGTAAAAGACCTTTTGGGGAGCTTTACCACTTCCTATGCATCCTCCGGAAAGAGCCGAAGTGCTAATGTGGAAAACGGATGCAGGCTGATAGACGGTTTTGTACTTTATCCCGGAGAAGAGTTTTCTGCTTATGGGGCGGTTTCGCCCTTTACGAAAGAGAATGGATACTTTATGGCCGGTTCTTATGTGGACGGCAAGGTCGTAGACAGTCTCGGCGGAGGTATCTGCCAGGTTTCTACGACACTTTACAATGCTGTGTTGCTCTCTGAATTGGAAGTTACGGAGCGGCACAATCATTCTATGATTGTTTCCTATGTGGAGCCTTCTGCGGACGCTGCGATTTCCGAGAGCTCCGGCAAGGATTTTAAGTTTGTAAATAACCTTACCGTACCGATTTACATAGAAGGCTACACTTCTGATAAAAGGATTACCTTTAATATTTATGGAAGTGATTCCGGAGCACAAGGCCGGTCAGTCCATTACGAGAGTGAAGTGCTGGAGGTGATAAAGCCCTCGGCAAATGTGATGACTGAGGATTCCTCGCAACCCATAGGATATCTGGTCACACAGAGTGCTCACACCGGTTACAAGGCGAGACTCTGGAAGGTTGTGGAAGAGGATGGGAAGGAAACCGGGCGCACGATAGTCAACAACAGCAGCTACAAGATGGTTCCGGGAAGTACTGTGGTGGGTACGGCGACAACCGATCCCGCAGCCTACGCACAGATAAAGTCCGCTATTGCAAGCGGCAGTCTGGAGAAGGTAAGAGGAGTGATAGCGGCTCTGACGGCAGCACCCGGTGCCGCGGAGTAAGAAGGATGCCGCTATTTTGAAGGGTTACGATAGAATTTCCTATACAGGAGTATGACAATGAAGCTGGGAAAAATACCGGAGAATGTCTTGAAACGTTCCGTTTTGAGACAGCTTAAAACCAAAAACAGCGAAGTAAAGCATGGCGCAGGCATGGGGGAAGACTGCGCTGTTTTTGCGTTTTCCGGCAGGGAGGACCTGGTTACCTGCATGCAGGAGGGGGCTGTTTCTGTGAATCCGACAGAGCCGGGGGAGTTGACCATGGGGACTCTGATTCAGAAATGTGCCAACAATCTGGCCTGCGGCGGAGCCGGGCTGACAGCGGTTCTGATCAGTCTGATTCTTCCGGAGTCAGCAGAGGAATCGGAGATCAAGGAAATCATGGCAGCTGCTGAGAGGCAGTGTGCCCTGCTGTCCGCGGAAATTGCAGGCGGCCAGACAAAAATCAGCAGCGCGGTGACCAGACCCGTGGCGGTGGTGGCCGGGTACGGAAAGGCGTTTTGTTCGGAGACTGTGGAAAAGAAAGCCGGTGAGGAAAAAGATCCTTGGTATCCCGGGAAAGCCGTTCCCGGTGAGGATATTGTGGTGAGTAAGTGGATTGGTCTGGAGGGAACAGCTATTCTTGCAAAGAGAAATAAGGAGAAGCTGTTGGCAAGATATCCTGCTTACTTCATAGAGGAAGCGGCAGGATTTGACCGGTATCTGTCGGTGGTGCCGGAGGCCGCAGCCGCCGTAAAGTCCGGCGTCAACGCCATGCATGATGCCTCCGAGGGCGGAATTTTCGGAGCTCTCAGGGAACTTGCGGAGAAGGCGGGAGTCGGACTGACAATAGACTTAAAAAAACTGCCCTTGCGACAGGAGACCGTGGAGGTCTGTGAGTGTTGTCAGGTAAATCCCTATGAGCTCGCATCAGGAGGCTGTCTGATCATGACGGCGAAGGATGGTCAGAGCCTGGTAAAGGCGCTGGAGGCGGAAGGAATTCCGGCAGCAGTGGTGGGAAGAACTACGGACAGTAATGACAGAATTATCCTCAACGAGGACGAGATTCGTTTCCTGGACAGAGCAGGACAGGATTCAGTATATGTAAATAATGAAGAAGGAGTGAATTGAGATGAGAGAAGAATTGCTTGCTGTGATTGAGAAGAACAGTCGTATTGATTTGAAGGAGCTTGCCATTATTCTGGGCGTGGAGGAGATTGACGTGGTGAATGAGCTCGCTGCACTGGAGGCAGAGGGCATCATCTGTGGCTATCACACCCTGATTAACTGGGAGAAAACCAATATCGAGAAGGTAACGGCACTGATTGAGGTGCGCGTGACCCCTCAGAGAGGACAGGGCTTTGACAATGTGGCAGAGCGCATCCAGAAATATCCCGAAGTACGCAGTGTATACCTGATTTCCGGAGGCTATGACCTGATGGTAATCCTGGAGGGCAAGACACTCCGTGAGGTATCCTCCTTTGTGTCGGATAAGCTGTCTACCCTGGATCAGGTGCTGAGCACGGCAACCCATTTTATCCTGAAAAAATACAAGGATCACGGCACCGTGTTCGGTCAGAAAACGGAAGATGAAAGGGAGATGATTACACCATGAGAAACCCGTTAGCAGATAAAGTTGTTGAGATTAAACCCTCAGGAATCCGTAAGTTTTTTGATGTAGTAAAGGAAATCAAGGGTGCTATTTCTCTGGGTGTGGGTGAGCCTGATTTTGACACACCCTGGCACATCAGAGAAGAGGGTATCTATTCCCTCGAAAAGGGAAAAACCCATTATACTTCCAATGCCGGTCTGGAGGAACTGCGTCAGGAAATCTGCCATTATATGAAGCGTAAAAACGGTCTTACCTACGACTGGAAGAAGCAGGTGCTGGTGACGGTAGGAGGTTCCGAGGCTATTGACATCGGACTGCGTGCCATGATTAATCCCGGGGATGAGGTGCTGATTCCCCAGCCCAGCTATGTGTCCTATGAGCCCTGTGCGGTGCTGGCAGGTGCAACTCCGGTTATCATTAACCTCAAGGCAGAGAATGAGTTTCGCCTCACGGCACAGGAACTGGAGGATGCCATCACCGACAAGACCAAGATCCTGATTCTGCCTTTTCCCAACAATCCTACCGGTGCCATCATGGAGAGAAAGGATCTGGAGGCAATTGCAGAGGTGATTATAAAACATGACATTTATGTCATGTCTGATGAAATCTACGCTGAGCTGACCTACAAGGGAGAGCATGTTTCCATTGCAAGCCTGCCCGGCATGCAGGAGAGGACACTATTAATCAACGGCTTCTCCAAGGCTTATGCCATGACCGGCTGGAGAATGGGTTATGTCTGTGGTCCCGAAAACATCATTGCCCAGATGACCAAGATTCATCAGTTTGCCATTATGTGTGCGCCCACTACGGGACAGTTCGCTGCCGTGGATGCTTTGAAAAACGGAGATCCGGACATTGCCGAGATGCGCACGGCATACAATCAGCGCCGCCGTTATCTTATGAATGCTTTCCGCGAGATGGGGCTGGAGTGCTTTGAACCCTACGGTGCATTTTATGTTTTCCCCTGTATCAAAGAATTTGGCATGACCAGTGAAGAGTTTGCCACACGTTTTCTGGAGGAGGAAAAGGTGGCAGTGGTTCCGGGTACAGCCTTTGGTGACTGCGGCGAAGGCTTCCTGCGTATCTCCTATGCGTATTCGTTGGAGAATCTGAAGATTGCCATCGGAAGACTGGAGCATTTCGTGAAGAAGCTTCGGGAAAATAAGGGTTGACGAAAAAAGCAGTTCAGTGAGAATCAGCAGATTGACAATAATCAGCAATTCGATCAAAATCAATAGCCTGGCGCGAATTGATGATCCGAAGAGAATCGGACAGGGAGTAACTTAGTCATGCATATCATCTTACATCAGCCGGAGATACCGGCAAATACCGGAAATATCGGACGTACCTGCGTTGCTACGGGTACCTCTCTGCACCTGATTGAACCTCTGGGCTTTCATCTGGATGAAAAATCCATCAGACGCGCAGGTATGGATTACTGGAATCTTCTGGATGTCCACAGATATGTTAACTTTGAAGAGTTTAAAAACAGCCATCCGGGTGCAAAAATCTGGATGGCTACCACAAAAGCAAAACGCTGTTATACGGAAGTTTCCTTTGGACCGGAGGACTTTATCATGTTCGGCAAGGAGAGTGCCGGAATTCCGGAAGAGATTCTGGTGGAGAACGAAGAAAGCTGTATCCGTATTCCCATGCTGCCGGAAATCCGTTCCCTGAACCTGTCCAATTCCGTAGCTATTGTGCTTTACGAAGCACTCCGCCAGAACGGCTTTTCTCAGTTTCAGACGGAGGGTGAGCTTCACAGGCTACAGTGGAAGGAATAAGCAGTAATTATGTTAATTCTACAAATGTGTAAATATAGATATTAACGAAATATCGAACTTGATTTTCGTAATGAAACGTGTTACATTAATTTCAAAGCATATATTCTTTGTTTCTGTCAGCATCGCGCTGTATCTGTTTTCTATTATCTATTATCATTCAATGAATCCTATGCTTTTATTTCACTTATGAATTGCATAGTGTATTGAATGATGGGCGATGTGGTGTGGCCTTTTGTTTCTATACACTATGAAGAACAGGAGGTTACATGAAGAAACTGGACGAAATGAATTTACTGGATGACTTTCTGGTAAATAGCCTGATGAGTCACAATGTGTATGGGGAGAGAGCTTCCAGGTATATCCTGGAATGTATCCTTCACAGAAAGCTTGGGAAACTTATAGTGGTTCCTCAAAAATTTATTGTGGGTGAGGATACAGAATCTCATGGAGTACGATTGGATATTTATCTGGATGAGGAGAACGGTGAAATCTTTGACATTGAACCTGACCGAAATGATGGAAAGGACGATATAAAAGCATTACCGAGAAGAGCGCGTTTTTACCATGCAAAGATTGATGCTGAGAATCTTGAAAGTGGTGAGAGTTATAATAAACTTCGAAATGTTCTTGTAATATTTATCACGTCATATGATCCTTTTGGCAGGGAGCGTATGGTGTATACGATTCAGAATAAATGCGTGGAAGAACCTGACCTGCTTTATGAAGATGGAGCGAAGAGCATTTTTCTTTACACAAAGGGAACCAAGGGGAATCCACCGGAGGAATTGCTTGGACTACTGCATTATATGGAGGATCCTTCCGATGAAAATGCGCAGACGGAAGGGCTGAAATCCCTGCATAAAATGGTTACAGAGGTCAAACGAGACAGAGAGGTAGGGCTCGCGTATATGAAGAGTTTTGAGAGAGAACAGAAAATAAGAAAGCAGGGTTGGTCAGAAGGCAGGGCAGAAGGTAGGGCAGAAGGTAGGGCAGAAACCTTACATAAAATGCTGGAAGCACAGCTTGACGTGGAGATTATTCTGAAAGCGGGATTTACCAGGGAAGAGATTGATGCGGTGGGTATGAGTACTGCTTCATCAGGAAATTAGCTACGCCATCATTTTCATTACTGTCAATGATAAGCGTTGCCCTGCTTTTAACTTCGTCTATTGCATTTGCTACTGCATATGCTTCATCAGCTATTTCAAACATGGAAAGATCGTTTATGGAATCTCCGAAAACAACAATTCTGTCGCATCCAAGATTCTCTTTGCACTTTAAGACAGCCTGTGCTTTGGTCGCGCCATGAGGGCAGATTTCCAGCCAATACTCATCCCCGTAGGTATCTTTTTGAAAAACGCATTCCCAGTTTCCGGTATGATGCAGCTTTTCATAGACCGGCTGTAATTCTTCTTTTTCCGCAATCAAGGTAACATAGGTGACAATTCCCGCAAATAAGTCCATATCATCCGTAACAGGTTTCATTCTTTTATCGCCGGAATGATTATCAACATACTTCTGTAATCCTATGGTCAATTCTCCTTTGCGGTAGGACTTAGTCATACGACCATCAAAATAAGCTGTAACAAATCCCTTATGCTCAATAATCCCCGACAGCATATGCCTCAACCGATGCACGTCACAATCTGAAAACTGCTGTATATCTGTCTCTTTTTTCAGAAGCTGATTCGCCAGCACGGTTCCGTTCCGTGTGATCACAGGTACTGAAAAATGTATCTCTTTCGTGATTTCCCATGCGCTGTGAAAGGAGCGGGCTGTGGCATAGGTGATAAGCATCCCTTGGTCAATTAATGAATTAATGATACGAATCGTATCCTCCGATAGTGTTTTATCATTTCGCATCAAGGTGCCGTCCAAATCGGTTACATACAAGGTCTTTTTATTCATTCCACATTTCGGCAATCATAACATCCATACAATGTTGATGTGCCACTCCTCCATAGAAATATAGTATTCCTTATTCAACGAAAAAACTATAACCCATTTGTTTCCAAGTAAATAGAAATCTGTTCTTTTCTTTTATCGTCTGCAAGGTGAAAAACAACAAAATCCGGTCCTTCAGGTCCATGGTATACTCCCACAGGTAAATATCATGTGGTGAACCTTCCCCTTGCACCTTAAAGTCATGGCTATAACCCAGCGCATACCTTTCATATATTTAAATCATGGAAAGACCCAGCTGATCCGGATTTTCGTCTGCATCAGTATAATAAATAAATCGATTTTCTCCAATGCTTCTTTTTCATCGTCCTGTCTCCATAAAACTCTATGATTTTTAGTTTAGTATAACAATCCTGTCTGCTTTACCTCTCCTATCGGAAGTCAGCGCGGGGGTAACCCTTCAGGACATAAAGATAGTCATAGATGCTTGCTTCGCGCCCGTCATTATATCTTTTTATACATCTCATAGCGGGCCATATGACAGTGCCATCCGCTAATTTCACGGAAATATACAGTTCTCCTTCAGGGTTGCTGTCATCAGTAATCCATTCGCCACCGTATAATCTGATAGCAACTTCACCTATATAGGAAGCTAAACTGAATAAAATCATACCGCGATTTTTTGAAAGCAGCCCTGTTTCAGAACTCTGCTCATCGAAAAATCTGTCAATTTCCTTCATGCTTTCCAAAGAATAATCAGCCTTGTAGCCGGATGAGTTCAGTGCCTTGACCACCCATTCCGATGCCTGATGAATATCTTCTATAAGTGTATTAGTACTTTTCTTGTTACTGTCCTGATTTTTCCTGAAAATTTTATTGAGAATCCCCATATTTTTCCTCCAATTCAATTTTGCCTGTCGGTTACTCTTTTATTGTATCATGAAACCTGACGAATACAAACGACAAAACAAGCAAATTTATGAAAATATTTAAGAAAACAATTTATAATTGTGTGTCATATGATTGTAAAAAAGGCTAAAATATGGTAAAATTTGACTTGGAATGTTTTTCTGCAGTAAGCGAGAAGGATGGTGGGCAGATGAGCGGGGCATGGGAAGATAAAGTAAAGGATTCCCTGATAATAGAGGAAACCTCTGACATAGTAATCGTGTTTGACCGGCAGGGACATATACTTTATGGTAACGTTTCCGCCCGGGAGAATCTGAATTATACCGGAGAAGAGCTGCAGAGACGCAGCATGTCTGAGCTCTTCCGGCAGGAATTTCAGAGAGAAAACGGCGAGTTTATCGAGTTTGATCTGGAGAAGCTAAGGGAGAAGAAGGAGACGGCCATGTACCGCAAGAACAGTTCCTGCTTTGCGGTGTCCATACGGCTGTTTAGCCTGGAGGAAAATGTGGAGGTGCTTCTCGCCGAGGATATCACCTTCCGCAATAACATGAATATCCGGATCAAGCAGCTGAAAGAGGAAGAGGAGTCAAATCAGCGTCAGAGAAATGAATTCACGGCCAATGTGACCCACGAACTCAGAACTCCGGTAAATGGTATCAAGGGACATGTCAATAATCTTCTTGAGTCGATTCAGGACGATGAACAGAGAAAGACATTGGAGATTATTCTCTACTGCTGTGACAACATGTCATCCATTATCAACAATATTCTGGACTTCTCCAAGATTGAGTCGGGTAAGTTCCTGATGGATGAGGCTGAGTTTGATTTTTATGAGATGATGGATCGGATTCTCTCCACTCATGCGGTGGAAATCAATAAAAAAGAACTGCATCTCAGTGTTTACATAGATGAGAACATACCGCAGTTTTTGATTGGAGATGCGCTGCGCGTAGGGCAGATTCTGAACAATCTGCTTTCCAATGCGGTAAAGTTTACCCTCGTGGGTCAGATCAGCGTGGATGTCAGCATGACCATGCAGGTAAATGACGAAGTAGAGTTGTTTTTCATGGTAAGGGATACCGGTATCGGTATCTCCAGGGAGGAGCAGGACAGGTTATTTCAGAGCTTTAAGCAGGTGGATGCTTCCATCACCAGACGGTTTGGCGGTACCGGTCTTGGCTTATCCATCACCAAACAGCTGGTGGAGATGATGAACGGAACTGTTCATCTGGAAAGCGAAAAGGGAAAGGGAAGCTGCTTTTCCTTCAGTATTCGTCTGAAGATGGGGAATAATGAGAACGTTAGTGCACCCTCCAATGCCTGCAGCAAGTGGACAGGAACCATGTACAGCAATGACGAACAGGACAATTCCTTTGAGTTCGGTTCTGAGAGCAACAAAAAAGAGATTCATAAGCGAATGGAGAAGCTGGTGCTTTGTATTGAGCTTGGTTCCTGGGATAAGGCGGAGTCTCTGGCGGAGACCATCAAGGCGCTGACGGAGAACTCGGAAGTTGATTTAAAACGCAATATTCTCCGTCTGGAGATGGCAATTCGCAAAGAAAACCACGAGAAGAGTATCGCAGCCTATGAGCAATTGAAGGCTGAGTTGGACACCCTGTTAGGATAAGGAGAGGTATGACTATGGAGAATTCCTCTAGCAAAAAAGAACCGGCAAAAATCTTAATTGTTGACGATATCAGCGTCAACCTCAGAATCTTGGAAAATATTCTGTTAAGCGAAGGTTACGAACCCATGTGTGCGCTGAGTGCACAGAGAGCGTTGGATATCATGAAGGAGAACAAGCCTGAGCTCATATTGTCGGATTTTTCCATGCCGGGAATGAATGGATTGGAGTTTTGTAAGATTGTCAAGGAGAATCCCCGAACCAGGGATATTCCTTTCATTTTTATCACGGTAGCGGATTCCGGGGAAGAAAAAAAGGCAGCATTTTCTGCCGGAGCAGTGGACTTTATAGCCAAGCCTTTTGAGCCGTTGGAAGTAATCATGCGTATCAACAACCATCTCAACAGCTACCGTATCAAACAGGAGATGGAAAACTATAACCGAATGATGCACCGCATGGTTACGGAGCAGAAGAAACAAATGGAGAAGGAAAGAGCCAATGTATTGATGGCTCTGGCCAATATTGCCGAGAGACGAGACAGCCATATTCGAAATCATCTGGAGAGAGTGGGTTACAACAGCCGTCTGCTGGCACAGAGTATGCAGCTGGTTTCCAGATATGAGGACAGTATAACGGATGAATTTGTGGAATGCATCGAGGTTGCGGCAAAGCTGCATGATATCGGAAGCATTGTGATGACAGACGAGGAAATTAATAGTTGCAATCAGGAGATGACGGAGTCTGAGCGTAAGGAAAAGTTGAAAAAACGTACGGAGCTGGGGGCAGGTATCCTGGAGGAGATCGGAAGCGGAAACAGTCGTTTTATGGATATGGCCATTCAGATCGCCAGATATCATCATGCGTGTTGGGACGGAAGCGGTTATCCCGAGGGAGTCAGAGAAAATGATATCCCATTAGCTGCAAGAATCGTGGTGGTGATTAACGATCTGGATAATATCACGGGAAGAGACGGTTATTCCCTGCAGCAGGCGATGGAGGAGATCAATAAGGGAAGCGGTTCCTTATATGACCCCGGTATCGTTGATGTGGTGAATAAAATACAAAAACAGTTCCACGTAATGGAAATAGAGTAGACAATTGTTTTTATTGACATAAATTGTCGAAAAGAATAATATTGATTCATGGATTGTAGTATAGGAGAAACAAGTGCTAACAGATGCTCAGTTTGACCGCGTAGTGCGTTATGTAAAGATACACTATGGTATAGATTTAAGCCAGAAGAGAATCCTGGTAAACGGAAGACTGGAAACACATTTTCTGCACAACGGCTATGACAGCTTTGAAGAGTTTATGTCAAAGGCAGAGATGGATTTTCAGGGGGCAGAGTCCAAGGGGCTGATAGATGCCCTGACAACAAATCATACATATTTTCTGCGGGAGCAAGCTCATTTTGAGTATCTGAGACAGGTGATTCTGCCTTACCTGAAGGTGAAGGAGGAGAAAACAAGGGATCTCGGAATCTGGTCCGCGGCTTCCTCTACCGGGGAAGAGCCCTATACACTGGCTATGGTGGTGTCGGATTTCTTTGGATTGGAGGCGGCAAACTGGGATACCAGAATCCTTGCAACGGACATATCGACCAGAGTTTTGGAGCACGCCGTAAAGGGCGTTTACCTAAAGGAACAGATTGACCCTCTTCCGGAGATCTGGAAGAGAAGATATTTTATCAATCATGGAGAAGAGTACGCTGTCCGGGATGAATTAAAGAAACAGCTTATCTTCCGGAGATTCAATCTCATGGACGAGTTTCCCTTTAAGAGAAAGTTTCATGTGGTATTCCTCAGAAATGTCATGATCTATTTTAATGACGATGTGAAGTACCGTCTGATTGACAAGATTTATCGGTTTATGGAGCCGGGAGGCTATCTGATTATCGGAGCCACCGAATCCCTGGACAAAAACAGAATACAGTTTCAGTATGTGCAACCATCAATATACAGGAAAAAGGAGTAAGGAAACATGAGACCGATCAGAGTACTAGTTGTTGATGATTCCCTACTGTTTCGCAGGCTTTTGGTGCAGAGTCTGAATTCGGATCCGAATATTCAGGTGGTTGCCCAGGCGTCGGACCCCTATGAGGCGAGAGACGCCATCATTCAGTACAAACCGGATGTGATGACCCTGGATGTGGAGCTTCCCAGAATGAGCGGTATTGAGTTTCTGAGAAGGCTGATGCCGCAGTATCCGCTGCCGGTGGTGGTGATCAGTGCTTTAAATAATTCCGTTTTTGATGCACTGGAGGCAGGAGCGGTTGACTTTATCAACAAGCCCGTGAATATGAGCGCGGAAGGTATCAACGAGTTTTTAAAACAGGAGCTTGTGACCAAGGTGAAAATAGCCTCCACGGCAAAGGTGGGTAACATGAAACTTCACGAAGGTGCCAAAACCTTTGTAGGGGAGATTAATCCCGCGGCAAGAGACAGGATTGTTGCGATTGGTGCGTCCACAGGCGGAACAGAGGCGATTTTCGAGGTAGTAAAACAGTTTAAGAGAAACATTCCCGGAGTGATTATTGTGCAGCACATGCCTCCCGGATTTACCAAAATGTATGCGGACCGATTGAATAACCAGTGTGAGGTGGCGGTGAAAGAGGCACAGACCGGAGACAGGGTGGTTCCGGGACAGGTGTTGATCGCTCCAGGTGATAAGCATATGCGGCTGGTAAAGGTTGGGGATAATTATCAGGTGGAATGTCGCGGAACAGAGAAGGTTAACGGTCACTGTCCTTCTGTGGACGTCTTGTTCCAGTCAGTGGCAAAGACAGCCGGCAATAAGGCAATAGGTATTATTCTCACGGGAATGGGCGGAGATGGTGCCCGGGGGCTTCTGGAAATGAGGCAGGCGGGTGCGATTACCATTGGTGAGGATGAACCCAGTTGTGTTGTGTACGGTATGCCCAAGGTAGCTTACGATATCGGGGCGGTAAAATACCAGTTGCCGCTTACGGCAATCGCAAATAAGGTGTACAGCCTGTTAAAGCTATAAGCTTTCGGCAGGGATTGACGATGAGACAGTGACAGAAGATTTGTGAAAGATGGAAAGGGGAGAATAAAAATGAAGACGCTTTTAGCAGAGGACGATTTTGCGAGCAGAAAATTTATGGATAAGTACCTGTCACAGTACGGGGAATGTGATGTAACGGTAGACGGCGAGGAAGCTGTCGACGCATATATGATGGCGTTGGAGGACGGAGAGCCCTATGACCTTGTATGTCTGGATGTGATGATGCCTGTTCTGGACGGATACCAGGTGCTTAAGGCTATTCGTGACATTGAGGCTGAGCGTGGCATAACAAAGGATCAGAGAGTCAAGATTATCATGACCACTGCGCTGAATGAGGAACGTAACGTTAAGAAGGCATTTGAGCTTGGCTGTGAAGCGTATTCCGGCAAGCCGATTGATGTAGACAGATTTGAACAGGTATTGAGAAAGCTTGGCTTAATCTGACGAAGGATTGAGCAGGATAATGTACAAAACGGCAGTGTCGCGGGCAAGACCGCGAGATGCCGGAAAGGGGAAATATGGCAGAAGAATTCAACGTGGACGGAATGCTTGATATGTTTCTGTATGAGAGCGGTCAGCTGTTGGAGAAGCTGGAAGGCATCATTCTGGAAAAACAGGATGCGGACTGCTTTGATGATACGGATATCAATGAGATATTCCGCATCATGCACACAATCAAGGGTTCCTCGGGAATCATGATGTATGAGAACATCACCAGGGTGACTCATAAGCTAGAGGATGTTTTTTACTACTTAAGAGAATCCCATCCCGAAAATGTTCCACATCTGGAATTGGTAGAGAAGGTTCTGGCCGTTTCTGATTTTGTCAATGGGGAAATGGACAAGATTAAGGACGGTGAGAAGCCTGACGGCGATGAAAAAGAAATCCTGGAGGATCTTGACAATTTCCTAAAACGTATCAAGGGCGAGATTAAGGAGCAGGGTATTCGTCTTCCCAGGGAAAATAAGCACGAGGAGCCGACGCAGTTCTATATTGCGCCTGTGGCAAGTGAAGACAGCAAGTTTTACCGGATTGTGATTCATTACAGAAATGACACACAGATGAGTAATATCCGGGCGTATTCCGCAACTTATGCATTAAAAGAGATCGCGGAGGATCTGCTGTATACACCGGAGGACATCATTTCCAATGAGGAAAGCGCAAACGTCATCCTGTCTGAGGGCTTCTATATGCTGCTTCAGACCAAAAGTGAGAAGGATGAGATTTTAAGCCTGATTGACAGCGCAGAGGCCAATCAGATTGACATTGAGAGAATTACGGCGGAGCAGTTCATCAAGGGCTTTGGCGGAGTTACCCAGCCTGAGGAACAGAAAATCGTCATTGACCTGGGAGAAGAGCCTCCGGCAGAGAAGAAGGAAAAGGCGGTTACCCCGGGTGAATACGTTATTAAGGCGAAGGAAACCGGTAAAGGAAAGACCCTTGCGAAGAACCAGCCCAAGCAGCAGAGCATTATCAGCATCAATGTGGAAAAGATGGATATGCTCATGGACTTAATCGGTGAGATTGTGATTGCCGAGGCGGTAGTTCTGCAGAATCCGGATCTGAACGGAATGGATCTGCCTAATTTCCAGAAGGCTTCCGCGCAGCTGGCGAAGATTACGACGGAGCTGCAGGAGGTCATCATGTCCATGCGTATGATGCCTCTGACCAACGTGTTTCAGAAGATGCGCCGCATTGTCTTTGATGTGTCAAAGAAGCTGGGCAAGGAGATTGAGCTGGAGGTCATCGGAGAGACCACAGAGGTGGACAAGAACATTATCGAACATATCTCCGACCCCCTGATGCATCTGGTGAGAAATTCCGTTGACCACGGTATCGAGACCGATGCCGAGGAAAGAGTGGCGCTTGGGAAGTCTGCCAAGGGCAAGATCACGCTGGAAGCCCGGAATGAAGGCGGTAAGGTATATATTATTGTCAGAGATGACGGTAAGGGACTGGATAAACAGAAGCTCTTTGAGAAGGCGAGAGATAAAGGGCTGCTCGGGTCAAAGGATAAGGAGATTACGGACTATACCGACAATGAAATCTATCGTTTTATCACTTTGCCCGGCTTCTCTACCAAGGAGCAGGTAACGGAGTATTCCGGACGCGGCGTCGGGATGGATGTGGTGGTAAAGAATATTCAGAGCATCGGCGGCAGGCTGGAGATTTCCAGCGAGCTGAACAAGGGCTCCGAGATGCGTCTGGTGATTCCCCTGACGCTGGCGATCATCAACGGAATTGTGATTCAGGCGGGCAACTCTTCTTTTGTGATCGAGACCTCTTCCGTAAAGGAGTTTGTGCGGCTTACGGAGAATTCCATCGTCACTGAACCGGATGGAGAAGAATACATTATTCTCCGGGGAGAGGCTTATCCCTTCCTGCGTCTGAGCAGACGGTTTGAACTTGACAATGCCCTGGAAAAGGTGGATGACGGTATCGTGATGGTACTGGAGCATGAAAACACGCAGGTATGCGTATTGATTGACAAGCTGGTGAGAGAGCAGGAAATCGTGGTAAAGCCGATTCCTTCCTATGTGAAGAAGGTAAAAGGAATCTCCGGCTGCACACAGCTTGGTGACGGAAGTATAGCTCTGATTCTGGATATCGGAGGATTGATACATGACGAGGAAAGGGGATGAGGAACATGGCAGAGAGAGAAGAAATGCTTGACGAGGATACTCAAAAAGGCCAGTTTATGACTTTTCAGGTGGGAAAGGAATATTTTGGAATCAGTATCAGCTATGTAAATGAAATCATTATGATGCAGCCAATAACCATGGTTCCGGAGGTAAAGGATTACATTAAGGGGCTGATTAATCTTCGCGGAAAGATTATTCCTGTCATTGATGTCCGCGTAAGATTCAAAATGGACCCGGTAGAATATACGGACAGAACCTGTATCATAGTAATTAATGTGAAGACTACGGTGATTGGACTGATTGTTGAGAAGATTGCTGAGGTAGATACCATTCAGGACAGCGACATTGTTCCGCCGCCGTCCCTTGGACGCAAGGATTCCGAACAGAATAAATATGTCTACGGACTTGCCAGAACAGGTGATACGATGAAGCTTCTGATTGACCCCGAAAAGCTGATTAAAGATGAGGATCTTGAGGTCATGGAAGAGATGCAGGATGAGGAAGAATAGGGGGAGAGACTGCCATGCTAAAGAAGTTGTCCATGAAAAACTTAACAGTTAGAAAGAAGATTACGATATACAGTGCAACAATGCTGGTGCTGATGCTGTTACTCACCGGATTTGGTCTGTTTTCAACGGATTTGGTAAACAAGGGACGCACGCAACTCTATGAAAATTATGCCATGGGTGAGTACTATTTAAGTGAAGCATTTACGGATTTTAACAATAATCAGGTAATCGTACGTGACATTCTGTTTATTTATTACAATGACGCTGCCGGTCTGAAGGAACAGACGGCACAGATGGAAAAGTATCAGAATGAAATCGCGGGATTTATGAAGCTCTTTGAGGACAGGCTGGACAATTTTTCACCGGAGGTGACATCCAAATATAAGGAAGTCAGAAAAGCCATGGATGCCTGTGCCGAAACAGCCGCCAAGTACATTGAGATGGCTACGGGTTCCCAGCTGAAAGCGGCCCAGCAGGATATGAAAAATAATGGTACCAAGCTTGCGGCGTCTGCAGAGGATAAGCTGTTTGAGCTGGTGTCATTATTGGAGAAGGAATCTGCTGAGAATGATGCCGTTGTGAGCAGGGACATTGTTATTTTGAAGTGTGTGATGATTTTGAATACCCTTTTGGCAGTTGTTGTTGCCGTCTGCTATTCCATCATGCTGATCAAGTCCATCACCATTCCTGTTCATAAGCTGACGGAGGCTGCAAAGAAGCTGGCTGTGGGCGATGTGGATGTGGATTGTGAGAAATACCAGGAAGATGAGCTGGGTGCGCTTCTGGATAATTTTGCCATTGTAGTAAAAGCAGTGGAGGAGCAGGCAAATATTGCCAACAGAATCGCCGGCGGTAATCTGACCGTAAAGGTTGAACCCAGAAGCGATAAGGATCTTCTTGGTCATGCGCTCAGAAAGCTGGTGGAGGATAACAATGCCACGCTTGGCAACATCAAGGAATCTACCATGCAGGTAACCGTTGGATCCGAACAGGTAGCCAGCGCCAGCCAGGCTCTGGCTCAGGGTGCTACGGAGCAGGCCAGCGCCATTGAACAGGTTACCGCTTCCATGGATGAGATTGCTGAGAATACCAAAACCAATGCCACTAAGGCAAATGAGGCTAATTCGCTGGTAGCCGGTGTGAAGGATATGGCAATTTCCGGTAACGATAAGATGAAGAACATGGTTGCTGCCATGAATGAAATCGGAGATGCTTCCGAGGTTACCTCCAAGATCATCAAGACCATTGACGATATTGCATTCCAGACCAATATTCTGGCGCTGAATGCGGCTGTCGAGGCGGCAAGAGCCGGCGTACACGGCAAGGGCTTTGCAGTGGTTGCTGAGGAAGTCAGAAGCCTGGCTGCAAAAAGTGCTTCCGCTGCCAAGGATACTCAGGAGAAAATTGAGGATACTATTCACAAGGTGGATCACGGTATGAAGCTTGCTGAGTCTACCGCTAAGGCATTAGATGAGATTGCCGCAAATATTGACAAGGTTGCTGAACTGGTAGGCAATATTGCCGTGGCTTCCAATGACCAGGCAACAGCCATCTCCCAGATTGACCAGGCGATCGGTCAGGTATCTCAGGTAGTACAGACCAATTCTGCTACCAGTGAACAGTGTGCTGCAGCCAGTGAGGAGCTCTCCAATCAGGCGGAAAATCTCAGAAATCTGATGGCAAACTTCCAGCTTGATTCCAATCAGGCAGGTGTATCTTCCGCAGACAGTTACTCTTACAACAGAGAGTATCACAATGAGCAGATTATCTCGCTAAACGGAGAATTCGGTAAGTATTAAGAAGGAAGCGTTCGCAAAAAGAAAGGTTGAGTTTATGAAAAAAGCTGTTTTGCTGTGGGTTGCGTTATTGTTTCTCACCATAGATACAAGAATTGCGGGATTGATCCCTTATCCGGAGTATATCCCCTTTGACACACCCGCTCCGGAAACGGTTGACATGATTATCGGACATTTGATCGGTGATTCCGTGCATATAGATATCTTCACGGATATCATCGGTTATCTGCTGATACTCTATGTATCATGTAAGGTCGTAAATGAGAATACTAAGGCGTTTCGGGCTTTCGGGCTTTCTGTTCTGTCGCTGCTTTTGTATCTTGCCAATTTGGGCATGCCATTCGTGCTGAACGGGGAAGCCAGGTACACGACAGGTTTTTTCCTGTATATTGCCTACACTTTGCTCAAGACCTTCACGGCAGTTCAGTGCGGTTTTATTCTGTGTGACATGTCGGAATGCATAGAGAATCATGCCTGGATCAATGTGGTCGCTATCTTTATCATGCTGGCGTTTATTTCAGGCTTTATCCGTTCTATGAGCCTGTTCTACAATCTGCCCAGGCTCACGGTTACCTATTATACCGTACAAGCTTTCTTTACCTTGCTATACAGTGTGATGCTGTGGTTGAGAAGATCCTATTTCAGAGAGGGCAAAAGCTAATTTATTTTTTTAAGCTGTATTGTTTTCTGCGTCGTAGCGAGTCAGGGATATCTCAATCTGTATTATCGTGAGGTTTCGCTGGAATCAGTTGACGGCCGGAGCTTTCCAGGCTGTCGTCCCGGGAGAAGGATGTCTTGCAAAGAATTCTTCAGGATAAAAAACGCAAAGAAATAGCCGAAGAATTATTCATAACAGAGAATACGGTCAAGAAACACATCTCCAGTATTTTTTCCAAACTGGAGATTGAAAGCAGAAATGAACTGTCGGACAGAGTACGGAGTATCCTGAAGCAGTAGTCATAGACGACATTTACAGAAAAGTAAAGCCGGTTTCTGCCGGCTTTTTTGAAAAATGTCGGGAATGAATATTACCCGTGAATGGTACTAATATTACCCTATGGGGGTAATGGAAATAGAAAAACAAAATAAATAAAATACACAATAGGTTGAACAGGATTTAACCAACTGTTGTCCGGGAGAATGCTGATGAAAAATACAAGACAAAGGGATGAGATATCTACCTATATATCGGATCAGGAATACATAGCAAACAATTACGTCATGAAATGCTTTGCCGTCACAATGCTTGTATTTACCATCTGTTATCTGCTGAATGTGCTGGGCATCTTCATCATCGAAGAAAGACTGATGAGAAATGCGTACTTTCCATCTGTCTGTATCTATGTTGCGGTATATATTGTTACCAGATTTGTATCCATGTCCAACAGAAAGATGAAGTACTTTATTCTGTTTTGTATCATCATGATGTTTACCATAGCAGGGGTATTTATTACCTATCATGCGGTATTGGTTTTATTGCTGCCCATTCTGTACGCGGTGCTGTATTCTTCCAGACCGGTAATACGTTATGTGTATATCCTGACAATATTTGCTACGATTATTACGGTTTATGGCGGCTATTATTTCGGGTTATGTGACGCCAATATGGTTCTTATTACTGTGAAAACCATGCGCTCCTATATCACTGATGGGCAGTTTATACTGACGGAGGTCAATCCCAATCCGGTTTTGAACCTGATGCTGTTCTATATCATTCCCAGGTGTCTGATTTATTTTGCCTTTATGGTAGTCTGCAGCAGTCTCTTTCGCGTTGTCAGCGGAAGTCTGGAAAAAGCGAGGCTTACGGAAGAGCTGGAGGAGGCAAAGGAGGCGGCGGAGAGGGCAAACCGTGCCAAATCCCAGTTCCTTGCCAGAATGTCTCATGAGATCAGGACCCCTGTCAATTCTGTGATCGGAATGAATGAAATGATTCTCAGGGAAAGCAGCGAGGAACAAATCAAGAATTATGCATCTGATGTGAAGAATTCTTCCCTGGAGCTGTTGAGCATTATTAATGAGATATTGGATTCCTCCAAGATAGAATCCGGCAAGATGGAAATAGTCAGCACAAATTATGAAATAGGTAGTCTTCTCAATGATTTATATAACATGATTAACGTGAAAGCCGGGGAAAAGGGTCTGCAGCTTATCTTTGATATAGATCCGTCCATTCCCTCCAGGTACTACGGAGATGACAAAAGGATAAAGCAGGTACTCATTAACCTGCTGACGAATGCGGTGAAGTACACGAACCAGGGTATGGTTGTGCTGAAGCTCAGATGCAGAGCGGAAGGGGATAACGCAGTACTTCTTTTCTCGGTGAAGGATACCGGAATCGGAATTCGCAGGGAGGATATGGATAAAATATTTGATTCCTTTTTGCGGGTTGATGTTGCCAGAAACCGGAACGTTGAGGGCACCGGTCTCGGGATGAACATTGTGCAGCAGCTGTTGAAGCTGATGGACAGTGAACTTAAGGTGCAGAGCGAGTATGAAAAGGGAAGCGAATTTTCCTTTGAGCTCACCCAGGGAATTGTGGACAAAAAGGAACTTGGAGACTTCAGGGGCAATCTGTTCGAGGCATCCAAGCAAAACAGCTATCGGACGGGATACACTGCGCCGGAGGCAAAGGTGCTTGTAGTGGATGATTCCCGGATGAATCTTAAGGTCTTCAGCAATCTGTTGAAGGAATCCCGGATACAGGTAACGGAGGCGGACAGTGGTAAGAGATGTCTGGAGCTCCTGGGCGAGCATAAATATGATCTGATTTTTCTGGACCATATGATGCCGGAGATGGATGGAATAGAAACCTTTCGCGCCATGCGCAGTCATAATCTGAGCGGTAATACGCCGGTAATTATGCTGACAGCCAATGCAATTCATGGGGACAGGGAGAGATATATTGAGGAAGGGTTTGATGATTTCCTCTCAAAACCTATTATGCCGGAGAAGTTAGATAGGATTATTCTGAAGTTTCTCCCGGAGAGATTGGTCAGAAGCGGAAATGAGACTGTAACGGAACAAAAGGAAATGAAAGTGGAGGAGATTCCGGGAATAGATTATGAGGCAGGGATAAAGACCTGTTGTGGAGACAGGGATTTTTATCTTGAGATTCTAAGAGATTTCATACAGCTGCCTATCAGGGAAGAGCTGATGGAGTTTTACCGGAAAAGGGACTATAAGAATTACTGTATCCGCGTTCACGGATTTAAAAACAATGCTTATTCTATCGGAGCAAGGGCATTAGGTGATCTGGCATTTGAGATGGAGAAGCTTACCAGAGAAGAGTTTTCGGAGGATATTGAGATACTACAGAAGAATCTGTTCTCTCAGTACGATAATATCTGTCTGCAGTGCAGGGAGTTAATGGAGAAGTAACCAGATGAGCAGTAATCAAGTGAGTACCAACCAAATGAGCAGTCACCGGACTGTAAAAGCGAGAGCCAAACTACATAAGGGAATCATCATACTTGCCGGAATTGCCTTAAATGTTCTGGGAAGGACAATTGCCGTTCAGCTGAACCTGCCGATCTGGTTTGATATGATCGGTACAATTCTGACCTCCAATTATGCCGGTATGTGGGGAGGAATCATTGCGGGTCTTTCCAATAATGTTTTGTCCTGCATATATGATGTAACCGCACTGGTGTATTCGATAACCAGTGTGTGCGCTGCAATCATGATTGGGCTGATGATTAGGAGGAAATATCTGAATAATCCGTTGAGCGTGGTGGTGGCAAGCTTTTGGATGGGTATCCTCTGTATGGTGATCTCTACTCCACTCAATCTGCTGTTTTATAACGGTTATTCCGGAAACAGCTGGGGTGACACCCTGGTGGACATGCTGAGGTGGTATGACGTACCGAATCTGATATCGGCGGCTGCCGGTGAGGCTGTGGTCGAGATTCCTGACAAACAGGTATGTATGGTGTTTGCATACTTTATCATCCGGTATTTTGACCGTAGGAAACAGAAGTCGGACAGGCAGATTGTAAAGGGTGTCAAATCCGCAGCCGTACTGTTGATTGCGTCAATCCTTGCAACGAATATGCTTCCCCTCTCTACCCTTGCCGCAGAGCAGGATATCTATAATAACAGTTTTGTGAAAAAAATCTACAACAATACCAACGGTATGGTATCGTCCGAAGCAAATACCATCTGTGAGACAAAAGATGGGTATATATGGATCGGAAGCTATGCGGGACTCACCAGATTTGACGGCAGCCAGTTCAAGTTTATCCGGGAGGGCGGACTTGTCAATGTGGTGGAAATGATGACCGACAGCAGGGGCAGGCTCTGGATCGGAACAAACGATGCCGGTATTGCCAGGTATGAAAATGGGAAATATACATATTTTACCAAGGAAGACGGTCTCGCTTCCAACTCTGTCCGCTGTTTCGCGGAGGACAAGGAAGGAAATGTCTACGTAGGTACCAGTGACAGAATCTGCTGTTTTGGCACAGACGATACCATAGAGATACTACGGGACGATATTACATTTGCAAAAGCCATGACCGTGTATCAGGATATGCTGATTGTGCTGGACAACAAGGGAAATCTGTATGCATTGGACAAAACAAGGAAGCTGGAGATTGCGGACAGCAGGCTGAGCGGGTTGTTCTATTACTGTGTAGCACTTACCACGCAAGGTCTGATGGTAGGTGCCGAGACCGGTGAATTGTTCGTAGTGGAGATATCAGACAGGGGTATCACTGCCAAAAAGCAGATAAACATACAGGCAAACCAGATGTCTGCCATATTCGAGGATAAAAAAGGACGTATCTGGACTGCTACCGAGTCCGGTTTCGGTTATCTGCTGCCGGACGGAACCTATGAGAAGATGGATTCCCAGGGCTTTGATTCCTCCATTGTATGTTTTCATGAGGATTATCAGGGCAATATATGGGCAGCATCCACATATTATGGTGTCATGAAGCTGTCAGAGAGCTCCTTTATCAATATGTTTGAAAGAGCCGGTATCGAGAAGCAATACGTCAATGCCGTGACATATCATGACGGCAATTACTGCTTTGGTACGGATGACGGTCTGATTCTGTTTGATGCCGTCAGGATGAGACGTGTCGAAAATGAGCTTACCGGTCTGTTAAGCGGCAGCAGGGTGCGCTCCCTTTTCGTTGATTCAGAGAACAGGCTGTGGGTATGTGCTTACGACGGTCTTGTATGTTATGATTCTGTGGAGGGAATTACAAAATACAGTTCGGAGGCTTATCGCGTTACCAGTGACCGCTTCCGGTGTATTACGGAACAGCAGGACGGTACAATTGCTGCGGGAACAGCTGACGGAATCAATTATTTCAGGGACGGTGAGCTCACAGGTACCGTAACTGCTGAGAACGGACTGGCAAATACCCAGATTTTGTCCATTGTTGAGGGATTTGACGGGAAAATCTGGGCCGGCAGCGACGGCAGCGGTATCTATATTCTCGCCGGAGAAGAGCTGGTAGAGAACTATACGGTGGAGGATGGTCTTTCCTCTAATGTGATCTTGAGAATTGTACCTCATGAGGACGGATATCTTGTCGTTACCAGCAATGCCCTTTGTCATATTGATTTAAAGGGAAATATTAAGAAGCTGTCAAATTTCCCCTATTTCAATAATTTCGATATTCTGATCGATGGAGAGACGGCCTATGTTACCTGCAGTGCCGGACTGTACGAAACGGAGCTTGCCAAGCTGTGTGGGGACAGCGATGAGCAGTACCGGTTATATGGTGCGGGAGACGAGCTTTTTTCCGGACTTACCGCGAACTCGTGGAACTATATATCCGACGGTGATAGGCTGTATCTGTGCAGTAATCAGGGCGTAGTGGTCTTCAAGAAACACAATTCTGATATGGACACGGATATGAAATACGGTATCACCACCATAGTATGTGATGCAGAGGAGATTGATGTGGAAGGTAGCGAACCGCTTGCGTTACCGCCACAGGTCAAGAATCTGTCAATCTATGCTTCCGTGCGCAATTACGGTTTTACGGACGTCAAGGTACGGTTCTATGTGAAGGAGCTGGAGGACAATCCTCCAATCTACAGCTGGAACGAGATAGAGCCGATTAAGCTTCATAAGCCGGAGCTTTCGGAATATACGATATGTCTGCAGATACTAGACAATGCCGGGGAGAAGGTACTTCAGGAGAAAAACTACAGAATCGGCAAGCAAATAAAGAGCTGGGAGAAACCGGTATTCAGAACCTACCTTGTCCTGGTGTGCACAGAGATTCTTTTGTTCACGATAATCAGTATTGCCTGTATGATTCTCTTTGTCATCAGAAAGAATGAACTGGAGAAGCTTCAGGTGGAGCTGGAGCAAAAGGTTCAGGAGCAGACCGAGGAACTGGTCGATAAGCAAGCGAAAATCAAGGAGCTTTTTCTACAGACCGTCGCCGCCCTCAGCGAAGCTGTGGATGCAAAGGACAGATACACCAGCGGACACTCCAAGAGAGTGGCGGAGTATGCCAGAATGATTGCGGCGAGAAGGGGTAAGAGCAGGGAGGAACAGGAAGCAATCTATCGGGCCGGGCTGCTTCATGATATCGGTAAGATACGTATTCCTGCGGAAATCATTGACAAGCCCGGTAAGCTGACGGAGGAGGAATACAATGTTATCAAGCTTCATCCTGTGACCGGCTATCATATCCTGCGGGGAATCTCGGATAACGACTATATTGCCGTAGCTGCAAAGTACCATCACGAGAGGTATGACGGTAACGGGTATCCCAATGGTCTGGCAGGAGAAAAAATACCGGAGGTTGCCAGAATCCTCAGTGTGGCGGATGCATACGACGCCATGGCAAGCAATAGGAGCTATCGTAACGCCCTGCCCCAGGAAGTGGTAAGAAGCGAGATTGAGAAGGGTAAGGGCACTCAGTTCGACCCCGAGATTGCGGATGTTATGCTGCAGATGATTGCGGAGGATAAGGATTACACCATGAAACAGACGGAATCCTTACAGCGCAACATTCTCACCATCGATGATGAAGCCATGAATAACAAGATTATCGCTCATATCATGAAGGATGAGCCGATGTATCATATTGTTTCGGCATGCAGCGGAAGGGAAGGGCTGGAGATTCTGGAGCGGGAATCCTTTGATCTGATCCTGCTTGATGTGAAGATGCCGGAAATGGACGGTCTGGAGACCCTCAGACGCATCAGGAAAAAATACGATACGCCGGTGGTGCTTATGACCGGTGACAGGACACTGGATGCATCCACGGAATTTGAAACCCTGGGCTGTGACGATTTTATCACCAAGCCCTTCCTGCCTCTGTTGATCAAAGAGATTGTACACAATATGACGGAGAGGACCAACATAGAATAAATTTCTTTCGCTCAAAACCCAAGTTCGTGGTATAATAAAATAGTCTTAACGTGAAACCGTTGGATTCAGTCTGACTTTTGCTATTGATATCATGGAATGAAGGGAGTAAGTATGGGGATACAGACACAAGTATGCGGATTAATACTACTGTTGACGATCCTGTTCCTGAAGGTGCTTCAGCCTCAGGTACAAATCCGCACCCACCGCATGTATACAGCACTGCTGGCAAGCGGTATCTTCTGTCTGTATATGGATGCTTACTCTCTTCTTGTACTTATGAATGCAGGTGGTGAGTACGGTCTTTATGTGCGTGTTGTCTGTAAGCTGTATCTCGTTGCACTGGACGCGATGTGTTGCCTGTCTTTTCTGTATCTGTCTACAGACCTTACACTGCACAACAGGCTCCTGCGCTTTGTCAGGGGAGGTTTCTGTGTCTGGGGAAGTGTGTATGCTACATATCTGGTGGCGGCAAGCACGCTGCTGGCGAATCTCGTGATGATGCTGTCCTATAGGAAGGACATGGAGCGCCGCAAGTGGCTTGCAGGTATGATGTGGGTATCACCATTGTCTTTATCCAGCTGGAGACGCCGGACTATCAGAAGCTGAACGAGACCCTGAGACAACTGGAAATCTCCCGTAAGGAGGCTAGTGAGGCGAGCAAGGCAAAGAGCAGCTTTCTGGCACAGATGTCCCACGAGATCCGAACTCCCATCAATGCGGTTCTGGGAATGAACGAGATGATTCTTAGGGAAAATGCCGGAGGGGGATTATCTGTTGAAGGTCAGTGTCAGGGACACCGGTATCGGACTGAGCCGTGAGAGTATGGACAAGCTTTTTACCAGCTTCCAGCGTTTTGATCTGCAGAGAAACCAGTCAATGGAGGGTACGGGTCTCGGTCTGTCGATCTGCAAACAGCTCTCAGAGCTGATGGGAGGCACTGTATATGCGGAGAGCGAATACGGCAAGGGCTCCATGTTTTGTTGTGAGATTCCCCAGAAAATCGGTAGCGAAGTCCCTGTGGGAAAGGTGGAGCTGATCCGGGAGAAGACAGGTGTCGACAGTGCTGCTGACGAAGTTGCCGAAGGGAAGACAACAGTCCGGGAGCTTTCGGAGGGCAGCAGCCTGATTGACAGGAAGCTGGGATTGAAATATACTGGTGAGGATGAGGGCGTTTATGAGGAGATTCTGGACAGCTACGTGAAAGTCGGGCACAAAAAGCTGCCTTTGATACGGGAGCTGTGCCGGCGGGAGACCTGGAAGGACTATGTGACGGAAGTACACGCTCTGAAAAGCACCTCCCTTTCCATCGGTGCCGAAGGTCTCTCTGAAGCGGCAGCAGAGCTTGAGAAAGCGGGGAAAGCCGGTGAGTATGAACTGATCAGGGAAAAGAACGAAGACCTCCTGATGCTCTACGGGGAGGTATTGGCAGCATGCGAAGGTATGTTGTACAGACCGGCTGACAAGAGAGAAGTTATGGAAACAATACCGCCTGTTTCGGATAGAAAGGTACTTTCGGAGGAGCTGTTGACGAATTATGCATTGCGAATGGAGAAGGCGGTACGCTCCTTTGACAATGATGAAATCGTCGTAATCTGCAATGAACTGGCAGGGTATTCCTACCGGGGTGTTGACCTGGGAGAACGGTTTGCGGCAGTGAGAGAGGCGGCCGAGGACTTCGAGTGCGAAAAGGCAGGGGAGACGGCGAAGCAGATTTTTGAGGAATTGCGATAAGACACACAGGCCTTGGATGGAACACAATTCCGAAAAGGGAGATAATTTAAGTCATATCATATCAATTTGAAAGGAGGATTCCTATCGTGCTGGACGATATTACACGGACGAGGCTTACGGAAGCCGGCGTGGATATAGAGGATGCCCTGAATCGTTTCATGGGAAAAGATGATTTGCTGGTCAAGATTCTGAAGAAATTGGATCAGGACAACAATTATCAGCTCTATAAAATAGCCATGGCGGTAGAAAACTATGAAGAAGCATTCAATGCAGCCCATGCACTGAAGGGTGTTACCGGCAATCTTTCTATCATTCCGCTTTACAGAATCCTCTGCGAGGAAGT
The DNA here is from genome assembly GCA_945621435.1 of uncultured Lachnospiraceae bacterium. GTDB lineage: Bacteria > Bacillota > Clostridia > Lachnospirales > Lachnospiraceae > Acetatifactor. The sequence continues at coordinate 37,158 of CALZBR010000009.1, read as the reverse complement.
TGAGTATCTTCGGCATCATGAATACGAAAAGGCGAAGGAACTGACGACTCCTGTGATAAATGAGTATGACAGAGTATTGAAGATTTTTGATGAGCTTTGATTATACTAACGGGTATGATACGGATAATTCCTCAAATAAATAAAAAATTTTTATATAAGGTATTGACAATTTAACTGTTTCTGTGTAATATAATCAATGTTGTGACGCAAGGATTTACCTTACGGGCCCAGATAGCTCAGTTGGTAGAGCAGAGGACTGAAAATCCTCGTGTCGCTGGTTCGATTCCGGCTCTGGGCATGAGAATCGATAAATACATACTTCACAGTATGTCATAGTATTTTGTATGCAGGTGTAGTTCAATGGTAGAACACCAGCCTTCCAAGCTGGATACGTGGGTTCGATTCCCATCACCTGCTTTTTTCTTTTGTTAGGGAAGCCTTTAGAATCAAGGCTTCCCTAAATTTTTTCTCAATCGTTTCGATGGTACGTTCGGTACGAATCGTACCGATTAGATAGTAAGTGCTTTATCAATGGCAACTGCTTGTTCTTCTTTAGACTTTCGTTCAAAGGAATAGTAGCCAAAGGTGGTAGAAAGGTCTTGATGCCCTGCAAACCGCTGTACAGTACGGTTGTTTATGTCGGGGCAGTCTAACAAGGTCGAGATGCAAGTTTTTCTACATTTGTGTGGGCTTTTGATTACTGTATCCATTCTTTTGCACAGCTTCCGCAATTTCCTGTCAGCTGCATTGTAGCTGATGCGGTAATCATAGTTGGGATTACTGCTCTGAAATATCCATTCCGCAGTAAGCTCCTGTTCTTGATTGTAGGCTTCAACTAAATGTAAAATGCGTTGTGCTTCTGTAGTCAGAGGAATATCTCTGTAACCAGCGGTTGATTTCGTCCATTCCTTTACACCGTCATTATTTGCCTGTCGGCGGATGTATAAACGGTTGTTGCGAATGTCCGTCCATTTCAGACCACAACACTCCCCAATGCGTAACCCTGTTTCAAATAAAAACAATATTTGAAGTCCGGCACAGGTCGGTTGCTTCCGGTAGTGAACCATATCTTCTTCTACCATAGCTTTCAGAAGTCTGCGTTCCTCATCTGTAAAAACCTGTTCTTCATCAGAGGGAAGAGGATTGGAAACAATCAATTGTTTATTAATTTTGCGTCTTGCCCTCTGCCATGTATTATCCTCTACGATATGTATATCCTCGTCAGAGGCATACTCAAAGCATTGGTTGATAATTGTAAACATACGAGAAAACTTCTTCTTATCTACAGGATAGTGCTTTTTAAGAAGTGATTCTGCCCATTCACGCAGTACCAAAGGGGTAATTCTGCAAAGTGGTTTTTCAAGAATGATTTTGCTCAATGGTTCGTCAAGATAGTAGGCGTTCCATGACGCTTTCAGACGCTTGATATTGTCCCCATTGGTCGGGGTCTGCTTCCATGCAAGCCACTTGGGGAAAATATCCTCTAAGGTTGCATCTTGGTTATTATCAAGGTACCATTCTGCCAAAGCTTCCCACAAACTTTCTTCACTACAACGTCTGATTTTGCGTTTGCCTGTGGGGTGGGAAGTATCGTCTACTTTCGTAAACCAACCGCTTGCTTCCGTATAGTGAATAGGATATGTGTGTTTCTTCTTGGCAAGTTGAATATTTTTCTTCATAGTTATCATATTCAACACTTCGTCATAATTCATTTTATCACTATCTAAAGTGCATGACAATAAATCTTCCAGTTCTAAATTCTCTTTTTTCATTACTTTCGTAACGCAAAAAAGGGCGAATATTAGGCTTTTATATTGTTTGGGTAAATCGGGTGCTAGGAAATAGGCTCTGGGGAATTTTGGCTTTTAGGTTTCATGCCCTGTGTGCGTACTCCTTTCTGATAGAATTTGCCTGTGTGGCATACTCTATATACAAGGTTTGGAGCAAAGTGAAAGGCAGAACCTTGCGCTGAAATAATTGGTTTCTGGTGTGTTGTTTATAAGAAAGTAACGTGCAGACTATAATTCTGTGGGGGATTTGCTCAGTTTGGTTTTCTAAATTGATGTATTAGGTTGGCTAGAGGTATATATTGTATCTTCTAAAATCATTTTTCGAAAATCTAAAATAATACTTGGGTGAAGAAAAATTTGGTTTTCTAAATTAGTCCATTCTGTTTTCTAAAATAGGCATGACATGCATTGAATTGTGTATCAAATGCAAACAATTCAAATTATACGTTTATGCATACGTTTATACATAAACGTATTTTTTAAAACATATCCGTATTTTTCGTTTTCTTTTTTCAAAAAGTAGGGTTTTCGAGGTCATTTTGGCAAAAAAACAAGGGGGTAACCGATTTCAATGTTCACAAAAATGCCCGAAATAATTGTGTGTTAAAACAAAACAATTCAAGTATGGAAATACTGCCTAGAAAATAAAAAGACACATATTCTCAAAATTGAAAATAAGTGTCGAATTTTCGGTTTTATGCAGTTTTCGGATATTAGTTAGCAGTATCCGTCTTTTCCATATTATCAAGAGCATATTCAATACATTGAATCACAACCTTGTTAAAGGAAAGGGAGTTTTCATTTGCAAGGTCTTGCACCTTGTCAATTAAGTCCTTCGGTAAACGTAGAGATTTGTTTTCGTATTCAACATAGTCTTTTTTAATAGCGAACATAGTAGCACCTCTTTCTTAATATTTATTGTATTATGAAAGATGTCGTGTTAAAATATTAGAAATGTATTTTAAAACATATTATAAAATATAATCAAAGCGAAAGAGGAGTGTAGAGTATGAAGAAAAAAATTTTGGTTAAAATACTCACGGTAGTAATGACGGCATCTATTCTTTTGTATGGATGTGGGCAACAAACAGAGAGTCAAGAAGAAAGTGTTCAAAGTAGTCAAGTGGTGCAAGAGGTGGATGAGAGTACGGGACAGAATTCTATGTTTCAAGGAACCATATTTGATAATTTGGTTATGGGGGAAACTACAGTAACAGATGTTGAGGAACTGTTGGACGGCAAATTCTTGGAATATGAGTATGAAGATATCAATAAGGAAGATTACGAAGATGACGACGGACGTCAATTAATTGATATTTATTCTGTGATTGGTAAAACAACAATAACGGATGAGTTTTATGAATGGAACGCATTGTATAGATATACTTTGAGTGGAAATAGTGGATTTGAAAAGGAAGACTATTTGTTACATGATTGGACAGTAAAGCTGCTTCTTAATGAAGATAGTGAGTATAAAGATGCGGTTCAATGTATCCAAAATGTTATAGATGAAAATATGTTAACAGAATACGCTCCTATTGAGGGCTATTATACTGATGATATGGTGCAAGGAGATGTAATCTATTATCCAATACAAAAGTTAGAATATAGTGGTGTGGACCATATCAAATACATTATGTTTGGTAAATATGCCAATTGTGATAGAGAGGAAGCAAAGCATATCGTAGTTTTTTCAGTAGGTGTTACACCTGAAGAATATTATCAAAATGGAGAAATATTAAAAATAGCTGGGACGTATATAAATATATCTGAATTACAAATAGCTCCAAATGAAATAAAGGAGAATATTATAATTGAAAACGATGAAATAAAAAAATACCAAAATATCGCATTTTTTATTACAGATGGACAGTGCAGATGTACTTCAATTATTAGTCTTAATTCGGAAACAAGCGAACTAAAAATGGTTAGTATTCCGCGAAAATTATATTTGAATATCGGAGATAAGTATGGGCAGTATTATAGGGCTTATATCAAAGGTGATGTGGAGCAGGCAATAAGAACATTAAACACTAATTTGGATATGAATATACAGGATTTTATTGCAATAGATTTAAAAACGTTTAGTGAATTTGTTGATGCGTTAGGTGGAGTTTGGATTGATGTGCAGAGTATAAATGCAACAAACTATAGCGGATACATTATGTCGGTATTGGAAATAGAAGAACCTATTGTTTTAAATGAAGGTTATCAATTGTTAAATGGCGACCAAGTAGCAACCTATTGTTGGTATTTAGGAACAAACAATATATTGGATAGTCAGTTGTCAGATGTTTTTATTGCTATACATAAGCAAATGCAAAGCGTGGATAATGCAACTTTACAACAGGCTATCAATGTTTATATGAGTAATGTTTATACTTCAATTGATGCGGAAGTAATAAGTGACGGAATGAGAAATGTTGCGGATTATAATTACAGTGAAATAGGCGGAGTTGGTTTTCCGCAAGAAGGTATGAGAGAATTAATTAGAAATGGTGTCGGTGATTCTGATATTGTTCCTGTAGATTTGGAATCCAATGTTATATGGTTACATGAATTTTTATTCGGACAAGAAGGTTACGAAGTATCAGAGACTGTTAAGGAATATAGTTTACAAATTAAAGAAAATGTGGCACAGTATTCACAGTAAATAACTGGAGAAATACAATTAAAATTCGATGAATATTGCAAATTCGTTTTGAATATGCTATACTATGCCTAGGCAAAAAGATACGAGCGTTCCATATGGAACGACGAAGCCCCCACAAGGTCGCAACTTGTGGGGGCTTCTATTCCGTTTTGGAAAGGTGGCTTAAACCCTAGGCTAGTTACCGATTACTCATCACTGTCTAACCATTTGCAAAGGTAGTAGGCAACTACACTTGCCATAACAGAGAGTAAAAAAGATACGAGTATTTCCACATGGAACCCCCCCTTTCCGTACCAGTATAGGGGGGCGGTAACAAAAATATTGTAGCATAATATGTCGAATATGAGAAGTTCGGAAATTCGATAATTTGCGGTACGATATCGGTACGATTGAGAGGACGAAGTGTTGAAGTCCTCCATTTCCTAGGTTTTTGAAGCGGTGGGCATTTTCGATTCCCATCACCTGCTTTATTTTTTTGTTAAGGAAACCCGTTAAATCAAGGGTTTCCTCTTTTTATTTTTTTCTCAAATCGCTTTACGTTTTTTACGTTTTTAATCAAGTGCTAAAGCCCTGTCGATTGCTTCTGCCTGTTCCTCTTTGGATTTCCTCTCAAAATTGTAGAATTTCATAGTCATGGTAATATCAGAATGTCCTGCAAACCTTTGAACAGTGCGGCTATTGATATCCGGATTGTCCAGCAAGGTTGAGATACAGGTCTTACGAATTTTGTGAGGACTTTTGGAAATGGTATCAAGCCGGTCACAGAGCTTTCTTAATTTCCTGTCAGCCGCATTGTAACTTAGTCGGTAATCATATTTGGGATTATTGCTTTGAAAAATCCATTCTGCATGAAGATTGTGTTTTTCGTTGTATTTTCTTACTTCGTCTAAGATACGTCTTGCTTCTCTGGTAAGAGGAATATCTCTATAACCTGCCATTGATTTAGTCTTTTCCTTAACCCCTTGATTGTTAGCCTGTCTGCGGATATATAGTCTGTTATCCACGATATCAATCCATTTTAAGCCGGTTACCTCTGCGATTCTAAGTCCGGTTTCAAACAGGAAAAGAATTTCAAGTCCCATCTTCCGCATCCTGTGTAACACGATACCTGCTCAATTCAAGATTGGGTAAAATTGATGACATCCTTTGCTTTGTTATATATTGTTTTGGTAGCTCTATAAGCGGTTTTCTGATTTGTGTTAACATTAAGATGATTTCTCCCAAAAAGATTATTACAGGAGCTGGAACTGTCAGAGGTTGATGTAAATATGTTTGCAGCTGTTAACAATAGTCTTATGAATGATGGATGTGGTCTTTATCGGGGACGATTGATTTTGCCTTATGAGCATTTGTCAAGCTTTAAGAATGATATTATTGACTAACCGGACTGTCAGCAGGTTCAGACTCAATAAATATTGCAAATTAACATTAGGTACATGATTTTTGAGTTTCAAGCTCTTTCATGAGTTGGGCAATTAAGTTGTCCCTGGCGGCAAGTTCGTTGTCTTTGGCAGCAAGCTCATTGTCCTTGGCGGCAAGTTCATCGTTTTTCGCAGCAATCAAGTTAGCCTGTGCAATGATTTCATCCCGCATGTCGTCAATCATAAGTTTTACGGTGTTATTGTCGGCGATTGTCAGTGCTTCGGAATACATACCAATCAGCTCCTTCGGATTTTTCCGGAATTCAGCGATTTCTGCATAGAGCTCGCGGAATTCGGGGTAAGCGTCAATGAGTTTCAGAATGTCGGCAGGCTTGTCGGAACTAAAGAAGGTGAGCCATGCTGACAGCTTGTTATCTATATTGTGCACGGTTTCCCGGAAGGTGTCAAGGGATATGTACCTGATTTGTGGCAGGGAGGTGACTTTCGCACCGCTGTCATAATGCACCACCTGTGTATGGATGTAGTGGGGCGCCACTTCTTTGAAGGGTCTGGAGCTTTCCTCCATGAGAATGATGAGATAGAAGGGGCGCATTTTCCGGTAGTCGAATTTATCCTTCAGAATACTTTTCAGCTCGGTGTATTGCCGCATGATGGCATCGGCAGCATAGCAGCTACTTCGTTCTCCGGGAAAACGCAGACCGATTTTCTGGATTTCCACGTTGACCCTGGAGCCGTCGGAGAGCTGGACCAGAATGTCCATGATAATGAGGCTGGCTTCGTAGGAGAGGCGGACGCCCTCCCTGGGAAGGACACGTTCGATCTGTACGGGCTGTTTCAGGAGTTCGGAGAGAAGGCTTTCGAGACGTTCGGGATGGAGAATCGGGGACATGATTTTCTGAAAGAAAGAGTCGTAGGTGATTTTCAGACCGTGCTGTCCGGTCAGAAATGCCATAACCTTTTCCTGCTCCTCCGAAGGAAAGGTAAGAAACCTCATATAGGTTTCCGGATCCTTTTTCAGGTCTGTCAGGGCAGCGTCCCTGGTGCAGGGGGGACCGAAGACAGAGGAGAGTGTGACCTCGGACAGAGTTTCAGACAGAGAATCAGATGTGAATTCAGACGTAATTTTAGACATAAATGTACCTCCTTGGTAAGATGTGTTGGTAAGAATCTGTGGGCGAAGTGCCCGATAAATGAATCAGATTGTGGCTTTGAACCACGAAGATGCAGAGAAGTCTACAAAGGGATTGTAACATGGGTAGGAGAGAATGTCATCCTTTTTTCAGAATTATGAAAATAGGGATGGTGGTGACAAACATGGACTTCTGATATCTGTTTAGGGGACTTTATCAGATACTGTACGTGAATAATTGAGTCCGAATAAAAATTAGTTCACAATAGACGCGTAATGTGATATACTTATATCAGACATGCATCGGTTGTTGGGATGTGATAGCAACTTATTCCGAAAGAGAGCAGGCAATTGCAGCACTTATGAAGGTAAAGGAAGCTTCTGATTACAGCATATAGACAAAGTTGCAAGTTATTGTTAGCAAGGGCAGAATGTAATAAGGTATCGGGGAAAATGTCCGGTAACAAATTGCAAAAAGGAGTGATTGGAGTGAAGAGACGTATCGCAGTATTTGCAAACGCATGGAGCGGGAAAAATCTGAGCGATGCCCTGGAAGGACTTAAGACCTGTGCGCAGGAACAGGATTATGATTTATTTGTTTTTGTGAGTCATGCCGCGCCCGGTATGCCGGAAAACGAGCAAAGGGAAGAAAAGAGAATATACAAGTTACCCGAGTTGGATGAATTTGACGGTGTAGTTATTTTTTCCTATACCATGAATTTTACGGAGCTGGTTACAGATATCTGTGAACGTGCAGCAAGGGTTAATGTTCCGGTGGTCAGTGTGGGCACGAAGCTTCCGGGTCTGCCCTACATCGGCATGAGCAATATGGAGAGCATGTGCGAGCTGGTAGAGCATCTGGTAACGGAGCACAACGTCCGGGATGTGGAATTTATCGCCGGTCCCAAGGACAATGAGAACTCCGGTCTGAGAGTAGAAGCAGTTCGAAAGGTATTCAGTAAGCATGCCATTCCTTATGATGAAACAATATTTCACTACGGAGACTGGGGTGTCCGCGGGGCTATGGATATGGTCAGAGAGATTCTGGATAAGAGGAAGGATCACTTACCGGATGCCATTCTTTGTGCCAACGATAATCTTGCCATGGGTGTGTGTACCGTCCTGGAGAACGTTGGGCTGAAGGTTCCGGAGGACATCATTGTCACCGGTTATGACAATATATATGACGGTCAGATCTTCTATCCCTCTCTGTGCACGGTGGGTCAAAACGATTATCAGGTAGGAAGGACTGCGGGGGAGACTCTGTTTCGGTATATGAGAGAGGGAGCGGTAGAAGATATCGTCATTCCAAATCGTTTTATCAGAAATCAAAGCTGTGGTTGTCCCAATCATGAGGTGGATCAGCTTCGGCTGGAAGAATGCAAGAAGAGATTTTACGAGAATATGAGGAATCTTGAGTTCGGATGGAGTAACAGCTGGATATCACAGGCAGTTTTGAGCAGCTCCAACCCGGAGAACATCAGGAAAAATCTGAATTTTTATTTCAAGAATACCACAATGTTCGAAAGCGGCACGGTCTATGTTCTTGAAGATGAAAAGGCAAAGCAATTTCTGGCACAGGAGGAGAATTCTGTGTCAGCAGACGGGTATTCCGAGGAATTGGAAGTCATGGCGGCCGTGGAGAGACATGAGGTGGTTCCGATTGTAAAGATTCAGAGAAGAGAGCTGCTTCCCGGATATCAGAAAAAGGAAAATGACTCCCGGACATTTCTTTTCATGCCGCTGCGGTTCAAGGACTGGGTGTTCGGCTATGCCGTGGTCGAGGATTGGCTGGTCAGCATCGGTAATGGCAAGATGAAAATATTCCTGGATATTTTTAGTCAGACTATAGAGAAGCTGAAGCAGAACATCGCGCTGGAGTACCTGAACAACAAATTGCGGGATCTGTATACCAGAGATGCTCTCACCGGTATGTATAACCGATTTGGGTTTGATTCCGAGGGAAGCAGGATTTTTGACGACTGTCTGCAAAATAAAAAGAATATGATGCTCATGTTTATTGATATCAATCGTATGAAGCTGATTAACGATTATTACGGACATCTGCAGGGCGATGTGGCGCTCAAAACAGTTGCAGAGGTCATTGTGCAGAGCATCAGGAAGGATTGGGTTGCCATCCGCTTTGGAGGGGATGAGTTCCTTGTGATCGGTCAGTGTGATTGCGAGGACGAAATCACAGAGGTACAGAGTGTGATTTCGGAAGAGGTCAAACGTCGTGGAAAGGCAGGCTCTCTTCCCTATTATCTGAGTGTAAGCTGCGGTTACCTGTATTTCTGCCCGGAGGAGAGTCGCAGTCTGGACAGTTATGTAAAACAGGCAGACAGTGCCATGTATGAAATCAAGGCATACATGCATGCTTACGATGAAGAACTGAAGGAATTTGTGGAAAAGTGCAGTAGTTTTTCAGAGCCCTGAATATTTCAGGGCTCTCATCGTGTGGACGACGCAGATCCCTATATGGTCATATAATAAAGGAACTCAGAGTGCCAGCCCTGAGTCCCTAAAGTTCGTTACGGAGAACTACACCGTTAGGCTAGTGCTGTCATTCATCACCGTCTAACCATTTGCATATGTAGTAGCTAGCTACAGAAGCCAATACGGAGATAAGAAAAGTAAGTACATTTTCAATGTGCGTAAAGAAGTTCGGAGTGCCAGCTCCGGGCTTTTTTATTTTTTGCAAAAATAGTAAATTTGTCCTTGACAATCATAGTGATATGGTGTACCATGCAACTAGTACAGTAGGAAGGAGGAATGAAGTGGATTATAAGGCGAACAGCCCTATATACCTTCAAGTAATACAGGATATCAAGAGAAAGATTATTTCCGGGGAATTAAAGTATGGTGAGAAGCTTCCGTCTTCCAGGGAACTGGCTCTTCAGTACCAGATTAATCCCAATACGGCGGCAAGGGTTTATAACGAAATGGAGCTGGAAGGTCTTACCTTTACCAGGCGGGGAATCGGTACCTTCGTGACGGAGGAGCCCATTGGAGAGAGACTGCGGAAGGAGATCAGGGACGAGCTGTTGGGGGAATTTGACAGGACGATTTCAGGACTTGGTTATACTCCGGAAGAAATAGTCGAGATGGTTGGTGAATATTATCAAAAGGAAAGAAGGAGATAGGCTATGTTAAAGTGTAACAATTTGGTAAAGAAGTATATGCAGGTGACAGCCGTGGATGGCTTGAATCTGGAGATTTGCCCCGGCAAGATTTACGCACTGCTGGGACCGAACGGCAGCGGAAAGAGTACGCTGATGAAGATGATAGGCGGTCTGACCAAGCCAAGCTCGGGCAGCATTACCTTAGACGGGGAGCCTCTGAATCATAAAACCAAGGCAAAGATAGCTTATATGCCCACAGAGGCTTACTTTTACAATTATATGAGTTGCAGGGATATCGGAAAGTATTATCAGGATTTTTTCCGGGATTTTTCCTATGACAAGTACATAAAGCTGTTGGCTGATATGGATCTGAAGGAGAACCTGAAGGCCAAGGAGATGTCCTCCGGTATGATGGCAAAGCTCAAGATTGCAGTCACTCTTTCCAGAAGCAGCGAAATTGTGATGCTGGATGAGCCCTTAAACGGAATCGACATCATTGCCAGAGAAAAAATTATCAACACCATTATTTCCAATATTTCCGATGAGACGGCTGTTGTCCTGTCAAGTCACCTTGTGGATGAACTGGAGAAGATTGTGGACTGTGCGATCTTTATCAAGAACGGACAGTGCGTTCTGGCAGGGGAAGCCGAGGAGCTCAGACAGCAGCAGGGCAAGTCAATCGTTGAAATCTACAAGGAAATCTACGCTTAAGGAGGGGTAATAACATGTTTAAGATGATGAAGTATGAGTATCGGAAGGGACTGTTTCCCATGCTGATGATATTTTCCATATTTGGAGTGATTGAGCTTTTCTTTTTGTACGGAGCATTAACGAAGGATGAGAGCAAAACAGTGCTTGGTATAAGCTTTCTGATGCTGGCGTCCTTTGTGGCCTATATTTTTGTGCTGATTTATGGCGTTACTTCTTATGCAAATGATTTAAAGAATAAATCCGGCTATCTTACCTTTATGGCGCCTATTTCCACCTATTCCATCATAGGTGCAAAGCTGTTGTCCACCCTGCTTACAGGGATGACCTTTGTTGCCGTTATCGCTGTTCTGGCAGTCATTGATTACAGTCTGGTAGCAAATGTCTTTGAATTGGAAAGTCTGCTTGAGCTTCTGAAGGAGATGGTAAGTGCCTTTGGTTATGATTTGTCTTCCATTCTTTTTGGTATGCTGGCCTTTGTGGTTACCTTCCTGATTCAGTTTTTTATGGTGGTTACGGTTGCGTATCTGGCGGTTTCACTTGCTTCCACAGTGCTTCAGAACAAGAAAATCAAGGGCGTGGTCAGCTTTGTACTTTTCCTGGTATTGATTGTGTTGATCAATAAGGTGGCTGTCATGATCTCATCCGGTGAGACGAGCAGCTATGCAACCTTCCTGGAGGCAATGAAGGAAATGCTTCCTGTGATTGGCTTTTATCTGGCATGCAGTGTTGTTGCTTTCCTTGGAAGCGGATTCCTGCTGGATAGAAAGATCAGCCTGTAGGGGCAGAAAAATCAGTCTGTGGGTGCAGATAAGGTGCAGATAAAGCCTGCAAAAGATTGCAGGTAAAGGAGATATATGTTACACTACCATGGAATACGGATTTAAACTATGGGAGTGTGTTCATGAAGAAGAATGATTTGCCAACCCCCTGTTATCTGGTGGATCGGGGGTTGATTGAAAAGAATCTGGAGATATTACAAGGGGTCATGGAGCGCACGGGAGCAAAGATATTGCTGGCGCAGAAGGCATTTTCCATGTATGAGCTGTATCCGCTGATCGGCAGTGTGCTTTGCGGCGCTACCGCCAGCGGTCTCTACGAGGCAAGGCTTGGGGCGGAGGAGATGGTTCGTCCCCTGGAAAAGCAGGGAATCAAGTGCGAAAATCATATATTTTCTCCCGCATACAGAGAAGAGGATTTTGAGGACATTCTGAAATACTGTGACCACATTGTTTTCAATTCCCTGAAGCAGCTGGAGAAATTCGGGAAGCGTGCCAAGGCAGCAGGCAAACAGATTGGTCTGCGTATCAATCCCGAATGCTCCACTCAGGAGGGGCATGCCATCTATGACCCCTGTGCACCGGGCTCCCGGCTTGGAGTGAAAAAGGCGCAGTTTGAAGAGATAACCGAAGAACTGTCGGGATTGCTGGACGGTCTTCATTTTCATACCCTGTGCGAACAGGATTCCGATGCCTTGGAGCAGACATTGGATGCAGTGGAAGAGAAGTTCGGCTGTTATCTTAAGAACATGAAATGGATTAATTTTGGCGGAGGACATCATATTACCAGGGATGGGTATGATATTCCCCGCCTTGAGTCGTGTATCCGGAGAATGCAGGACAAATACGGACTGCAGGTCTATCTGGAACCGGGGGAGGCTGTGGCGCTGAACGCAGGCTTCCTGATTACGAAGGTCCTGGAGACCGGAGAGTCGGATTTGGATCTGGAAGGAGGCGGAAGGCTTGGCATTGCCATTCTGGATACCTCCGCTGCCTGCCATATGCCGGATGTGCTGGAAATGCCCTACAGACCTCCTCTTCAGAACAGCGGCTTCTCCGGTGAGAAGGCTCATACCTATCGGTTGGGCGGTCCTACCTGTCTTGCCGGGGATATCCTTGGGGATTATTCCTTCGACCATGAATTGCAGGAGGGGGAACGGCTGGTATTTGAGGATATGGCCATTTATTCCATGGTAAAGAATAATACCTTTAACGGTATGCCTCTGCCTGTCATTGCCCTACAGGAAAAAGATGGGGAGTGCAGGATTGTAAAGCAGTTTGGGTACGATACATTTAAGGACAGGCTATGAGAGTGATAAGCTGACAGATTGGAGCATGATTATGAGGATTATCAGGAATTCCGTTCCTGCGGCAGAGGGTTTCCGGATGCCGGCAGAATTTGAGCCCCATCAGGGCTGTATCATGATATTTCCGGAGCGTTCCGACTCCTGGCAATACGGCGGGTATGCGGCAAGAAAGGCATTTGTGCAGGTGGCTGAAGCCATCGCAAGGTCGGAAAAGGTGACGGTGTGCGCAAGTGAAGCTCAGTACGACAATGCCAGAGCCATGCTTCCCCCGGAGATCCGGGTGGTGGAAATGAGCAGCAATGATTCCTGGGCCAGGGATTATGCCCCCACCTTTGTGAAAAATGATGTGGGGGAGGTCCGCGGAATCGACTGGGGTTTTAACGCCTGGGGAGGGCTGGAGGATGGTCTGTATTTTCCCTGGGACAAGGATAATAGAATGGCCAGAAAGCTTTGTGATTTGTTGGATATGGATGTGTATGACAAGAGGGATTTCATCCTGGAGGGCGGTTCCATCCATGTGGACGGCGAGGGCACCTGTATGGTAACCGAGAGCTGTCTGTTAAGCAAGGGACGCAATCCCGGGCTGTCTCGGGAGGAGATTGAAGACAACTTAAAAAAATATCTGAAGGTATCCACAATCCTATGGCTGCCCTGTGGAATATACAACGACGAAACCAATGAGCATGTGGATAACATCTGTGCTTTCACGGCGCCGGGAGAAGTGGTGCTGGCCTGGACGGAAGACGTAAACGATCCCCAGTATGCCATGTCCAAGGCTTGCCTGGATTCTCTGGAGAGTCAGACCGACGCCAAGGGCAGAAAGCTTAAGGTCCACAAGCTTCCCCTGCCGGCACCGGTGTGCATGACAGAAGAAGAATGCAGCGGACTGGATATTTGCTGGGATGAGCCCACCCGGACGCCTGGAGAGCGCCTGGCGGCATCCTACGTCAATTTTTATATTGCAAACAAATCGATTGTCATGCCGGGCTTCGGCGACCCCATGGACGAAAAAGCAAAAGAAATATTGCAGGGATTGTTCCCCGAGCGTCAGGTGGTTCAGATTTATGCCAGGGATATCCTGATCGGCGGAGGAAATATTCATTGTATTACACAGCAGATTCCCGTGAGGGCTTTGGAGGAATGAGATGAAGAGAATCACAGTGGCAGCGGTGCAGATGTACTGCAACCGCCCTGTAGAAGAAAATATTACAGAAGCAGAGGCGAGAATCAGGGAGGCGGCAGCTCAGGGGGCACAGATCATTCTGCTTCCGGAGCTTTTTGAAAACCGCTATTTCTGCCAGGAGAGAAATTACGCATATTATAATATGGCAACCTCCGTGGAGGAGAATCCCGCCATCAACCGGTTGAGGGAAGTGGCGCGGGAATGGAAGGTAGTACTGCCTGTGAGCTTCTATGAGAAGGATGGGAACGTGACCTATAATTCTGTGGCGATCATCGACGCAGACGGCAGTATCTTGGGGGTTTACCGCAAGACTCATATTCCCGATGATCATTTTTATCAGGAAAAATTCTATTTCACCCCGGGAAATACCGGATTCTGTGTATGGGATACGGCTTACGGCAGAATCGGTGTGGGAATCTGCTGGGATCAGTGGTTCCCGGAAGCAGCCAGATGTATGGCTCTGATGGGGGCACAGTTACTTTTCTACCCCACAGCCATCGGCTCGGAACCTATCATTGAATGTGACAGTATGCCTCACTGGCGCCGCTGCATGCAGGGTCATAGCGCAGCCAATGTGATTCCCGTGATTGCGGCGAACCGTATCGGCGAGGAAAAGGTGCTTCCCTCAAAAGATAACAACAACCAGTCTTCAACACTTGTGTTTTACGGGTCATCCTTTATCACGGATGAGACGGGAGAGCTTATTGAGACTGCGAATCGCGACGAGGAGACGATAATTCTTCATACCTTTGATTTGGATGATATAGAGGAAATGCGTATGAGCTGGGGATTGTTCCGCGATAGACGACCGGAGATGTACCGTAAGATAACAGAATAAGGCGCTTTCTTTCTGATGAAAAAAGCGCCTTGTCATGCGGATCATCAGGTATTGGGTCTCACAAGATCCCATTCTGTGATGTCGCCTGCACCGGTAAGCCAGTTCAGGGCATAATGCCACTCGTAGACAACGGAAGGATCCAGGTTCTCCGGGTGGCTTCCCTTCACACGAGCCTCTACGCAGGCCCAGTCATATCTGTAAATCAGATCCTGCAGATCCAGAATCTCTTCCTTGCTCTTTGGTCTGGCATTCGCCATTAAGGATTCAAAATTATTTTTGAAAATCAGATCGCCCAGAAGGCTGACGTCACAGGTATGATCCGGCTCACCCAGTTTGGTATAGCCCAATGCCCAGAGAAGTACATTGCAGTCCTCGTATCTCCAATCGTAGTAGATATGGTCGGAGTTGTGCTTTAAGGGATCCTTTATATAGCTTTGTTCCAGGGGAGACAGGCTTGCGCGGAAGGAGTACTGTTCCTCCAGGGCATTCAGGATATCCATGAATTGCTTTGTATCCCGGGAACCCCCTTCCCTGAATATCTCAGAGCATACCCCGGTGGCGAAGATACAGATGGCACGGCGCAGAATCTCAGCCTTTTCGGGAATCCGGCAATTGCCTTCCGTTACATAGTTGCGCAGATGTTCCGGTACATAGATTTCTTTTCTGCGGCATATCTCCATGGAACAGTTTTTTCTGGCAATGTCGGTCTCTGTCTCGGGGATCTCTTCGTCAAGCATGCGACCGTCGGCTACAGGATAAAACTCTTCCATCTCCGTCTTACCGTCAATTGAGATCAACAAAGTAGAGCTCCAATGGAACAGATACATATTGGGGTAAAGAACGAAACCATAGAGCTTCTCAGCCAGATGATAGATACTGTCAATAATTTTGTTGGTACGGTCCGTATCACGGTTGATATCAAAGCGGATACCGATAATGCAGTTGAAAAGTCCGATCTGGGTCAGGGCAGCCTGCTTTACCCTCTGGTTCTCCAGGGGTGCCTTGGAAAAGAAATTCTGCATTCCGGAAGCCTGTCTCGTTGTTTCACGGGGATCGTCCAAAACGCCGAACTCGACGGTTGTATCGTCATTCAGTGTAATGGCAAAGCCGGTCTCGCGGTCGCTGCTTTGCAGCATGAGCTTTTTGAATGCAAACTCAGCCAGTGTCTTGATATCCTTGCTGTCCTTGCGACAGGTGTATATGGTCAGTGCAGTCTGTTGAAGTTCGTCTGTGTTCATTTGATCCTCCCCGGGACAATAACTTAATTTTACCTCCTACAGTATATCACAGTTGGAAGAATTTGAAAAGGAATGTGACTTGCAACAGAAAAAGTTCTTGTGTTACACTTAGTGGGGCATCGGAACCCTATTTCGAAATTGTATAAGGCGAGAGGTGTTTCAATGAAAGATAGAAATAAGAATAACAAAGAAATGAATGACAAGTCTTTTCTGCGTCGGCTGGCAGTATGTGTTTTGGCAATAAGCCTTTTATGCGGTCTGTTGACAGGCTGCGGAGGTGCAGGGAGGGAGGAGGAAACCACGGTGCGTATCGGTGCTTTGAAGGGACCAACCTCCATGGGGCTGTTGAATATGATGAAAGACGAAACAACAAGTAACCATTATGATTTCAGGATGGCAACGACAGCGGATGAGATTCTGCCGCTGATGTTGAAGGGTGAGCTGGATATCGCGCTGCTTCCTGCCAATGTGGCAGCAGTACTCTATGCTAAAATGCAGGGAAACATCTGTATCATAGATGTCAATACACTGGGTGTACTCTATATGGTTTCCGGAGATCAATCCTATAAGGACATACGGGACTTGCAGGGAAAAACGATTTATCTCACGGGAAAAGGCACCACTCCGGACTATGTGCTACAGTATATCCTGGCTGAAAATGGATTCGGGGAGGGAGACTGTCAGCTGGAATACAAGTCAGAAGCGACAGAGGTGGCTTCTATGTTGGCGGTGAATCCGGAGGCGATCGGCCTGCTTCCGCAGCCCTTTGTGACCGCAGCCTGCGCACAGAATGATACGTTAAAAGTTGTTTTTGATATGAATGAAGAATGGAACAAATTGCAGGGAAGCGGAATGGTCACCGGGGTAACCGTGGTTCGCAGGGATTTTTTGGAGAAGAATGAGGAAGCGGTAAAAACATTTCTGGATGACCATGCAGCCAGTACCGGATTTATCAATGAGCACCCCGCTGAGGGTGCGGCCTATGCGGTGGAAGCAGGAATTGTGGCAAAGGAATCCATTGCACAAAAGGCAATTCCGGAATGTAACATCACTTGTGTTACCGGTACAGAGATGAAGGATATGGTGAGTAACTATCTGGAGGTGCTTTATCATCAGGCGCCGGAAGCAGTAGGGGGCGCCCTGCCCGGGGAGGATTTTTATTATATCCCCTGAGATGTAGCGGAAACGCGTCATTTTGTGCAATGAGATAATTCGAAATCTTTAGGGATGATTCTTGTGAGGAGGGGGAAAATGAAGGGTAGATTTCCAAAGAAGCTGCTTATTATCTTATTCTGGCTCTTGCTATGGTATCTGCTGGCGTTGTTGGTAGATAATACCTTCCTTTTGGTGACACCGTATCGGGCGGCAGTCGCTCTTGGAAGCTCCATGAGTACCCTTGTGTTTTGGAAAACCGTACTTTTTTCCGTGCTTCGCATAGGTGCCGGATTTCTGGGCGGAACTTTGGTGGCAACCCTGCTTGGATGGCTGTCCTTTCGGATTCGGTTCCTGGAAGAGATGTTATCCCCCCTTATTATGTTATTAAAGGCGATTCCGGTGGCATCCTTTGCGGTATTGCTGTTGATCTGGTGGGGTTCCTCTTATCTGGCAGTGGCAGTATGCTTTCTGGTCGTTATGCCCAATCTCTATATCAATACCCTGGAAGGGCTAAAAAACACGGACATTAAGCTGGCAGAGATGGCAGAGGTATTTCATATTCCTGTCAGAAACAGATTTTTTTATATATATCGTCCTGCGCTGAAACCCTTTCTTGTGTCTGCGCTGAAGCTTTCCCTGGGCATGAGCTGGAAGTCGGGGGTAGCTGCGGAAATCATTGGGACTCCGGCATTTTCCGTGGGTGAGAGGCTTTATTTATCGAAAATATATCTGGATACGGCAGGCGTTTTTGCCTGGACCGCAGTGGTGATTCTGTTGAGCTGGTGTTTTGAAAAGTCTGTGTTATGGATGGCAGAAAGGTTTTTTGCATGGGAACCTGCCTGCGAAAGTGTGGGAACAAATGTGGGAAGAAAGACTGCAAAGCCGGGCGAAGCACAGCAGGACGCGGAAAACAGAGCTGTCCTGTACTGCAGACAACTGTCAAAATCCTATGGGGAATTAGGTTTATATCAAGATTTTGACAATGCCTATGAACTCGGACAAATCTATTATCTGAAATCACCCTCCGGAAGTGGCAAAACTACTTTTTTCAGAATGCTTTGCGGTCTGGAGAAGCCGGACCGGGGTGTCATAGAGCCAAAGCTTCGCTACAGCTATATGTTTCAGGAGGACAGGCTTTGCGAGGAATACAGTGCTCTTCGCAATGTGGAACTGGTGCTTGGCAGGCAGACCGGGAAGGATAATACCGGCAACGCAGGGGAAGAGGCGCTGCGGAGCCTGCTTCCGGAGGAGGCATTGTATAAGCCCTGCTGTCAGCTCTCCGGAGGAATGAAACGCAGAGTAAGTCTCGTTCGCGCCATGGAGGCGGATAGTGACTGTGTCCTTCTGGATGAGCCTTTTACCGGGATGGACGCTGACACAAGAGAACAGGCGGAAGCGTATATTAAGAACAGGCAAAAAGGCAGAATTGTTATGATAGCTACCCATATTTGAAAACATATTATACTGGAATGTTTTTATAAAAAGTGATATGATATGCTTATTCGACAATATGTTTTACGGAATTGAACGGTGATACATTATGAGAATAGAAAGAGTAGACGACAAAACAGTAAGATGCTTCCTGTCCAACGAAGAGCTGGAAGAGTATGAGATTGATTATAAAGACTTTCTGACGCGCAGTGAGAAGGCCAAGGAAGTCGTGCAGGAGATAATACTGCAGGCAGAGGAAGAAGTGGGATACAAGCCGCCAAAGTATGCTTTTGACCTGCAGATTATGGTGGTACCGGAGCAGGGGCTTGTACTGACCTTTTCGGATAAGGATAACGATTTTAAAGAAGGTTCTCAGATTATGGAATACCTGAAGGAGATGACGAAGTTCCTCCAAAAGACCAAGGAACAGCTGCAGAATCCTAAATCGGCAGAGCACCCGGGTTCTGATACAGAGTCGCACGGAGATCAGATAAAAGGCAAAAAGTCCGGACGGGATGACAGACCGGATTATGCTGTTTTTGTTTTTGAGGGAATCCGTGGTGTGATGAACTATGCTGCAGTCCTGCCGGGGAATCTTCGGGTGGAGAGTGAACTGTACGGACAGGATGGAATTTATTATCTGTACCTAAAGAAGAGTCATGCCTCCTATGAACGTTTCAGCAGAGCCTGTGTTCAGGCGCTGGAGTTCGGGCGTCTCTATGGGGCGGATGAAAACACTCTTTTGCGGATAAAGGAGCATGAACCCTGTCTGATTGCGGAGAAGGCTCTGAAGAAGCTGAGAGGCTGACGGGGAAAAGCATTACAAAAACAGAAACATAAGTTATATGCAGGAAGGAACATACCGGGTATGATCAGAGCAGTTTTGTTTGATTTGGACGGCACATTGCTGCCCATGAATATGGAGGAGTTTACCAAGGGATATTTCAAGCTGCTGGCAAAAAAGGCAGCCCCCTTTGGTTATGATGCGGAGAAACTGGTAGCTTCCATTTGGAAGGGGACGGGAGCCATGGTAAAAAATGACGGAAGCTGCTCCAATGAGGAGGCATTCTGGAAATGCTTTGCAAGTATTTACGGTCAGGATGCGCTGAAGGATAAGGCGATTTTTGATGAATTTTATGCCAATGAATTTTTGACGGCAGAACAGTTCTGTCAGTTTAATCCCAAGGCAAAGGAAACGGTGCAGAAAGTAAAGGATGCAGGTCTGCGGGTGGTTCTTGCGACCAATCCCATCTTTCCGGAGGTTGCCACCCAGGCAAGAGCCCGTTGGGCGGGATTTGAACTGTCCGATTTTGAGTATCATACCACCTATGAAAACTCCTGCCATTGCAAGCCAAACCCGGAGTATTATAAGGATATTCTGGAGAGAATCGGTTGCAAACCGGAAGAGTGTCTGATGGTGGGCAATGATGTGGACGAGGATATGGTGGCAGCGACCATCGGCATGAAGGTGTTCCTGCTGACGGACTGCCTGGAGAATAAGGGAAACAAGGATTATAGGGTATATCCCCATGGCAGCTTTGAAGAGCTGCAGGATTATGTTTCCCTGGAATGCACTTGACAAACACGGCTGATTTGCACTACAATCACTACAGACAACGACTGTGAAGAGGAATAGTACGAATCGGGAAGCATTTCAGAGAGAGGGCGGCGGCTGAAAGCCCTTATGCAGACGGTTTGGAACCTGCCTCGGAGTCCTGTATGAGACGATGGCTGACATGTGCTGACCGATAGAATTACGGTGGGCATACGATACCCAAGGGAAATGCAGCGTAAGCCGGCGTTAACGGCAAATGAGACGGATGGGCAGAGCGCAATGCGACTGCAGACATCAATTAGGGTGGTACCGCCGAGTTTTCGGTCCCTTTGGGGAGCGGGAACCGGCGGTTTTATTATGCAGAAAAGAGGAGAAGAAAATGGAAAACGCAGAACAGGGAAAGACAAAGAAAATGGTTGAAGAGATTACCTCCATGGAGGTGGATTTCGCCCAGTGGTACACGGATGTGGTAAAGAAGGCGGAGCTGATTGATTACACCTCCGTCAAGGGCTGCATGGTAATCAAGCCCGCAGGCTACGCTATCTGGGAGCTGATTCAGAAGCAGCTTGACGAGAGATTCAAGGAGACAGGGGTGGAAAATGTGTATCTGCCCATGTTTATCCCCGAGTCCCTGTTACAGAAGGAAAAGGATCATGTAGAAGGCTTTGCACCTGAGGTGGCGTGGGTGACTCACGGTGGTCTGCAGCCCCTGCAGGAGAGGATGTGCGTGCGTCCTACCTCCGAGACCTTATTCTGTGACTTTTACAAAAATGACATTCATTCCTACCGCGACCTTCCCAAGGTTTACAACCAGTGGTGCTCCGTGGTGCGTTGGGAGAAGGAGACCAGACCCTTCCTGCGTTCCAGAGAGTTCCTGTGGCAGGAGGGACACACTGCCCATGCTACCGCTGAGGAGGCTGAGGCAAGAACAGTTCAGATGCTGGATCTCTACGCAAAGTTCTGTGAGGAGGTTCTGGCAATTCCTGTGATCAAGGGACAGAAGACGGAGAAGGAGAAGTTCGCAGGTGCTGTTGCAACCTATACCATTGAAGCACTGATGCATGACGGTAAGGCACTGCAGTCAGGTACCAGCCACAATTTCGGTAACGGCTTTGCCAAGGCCTTTGACATTCAGTTCACAGACAGGGATAATACCCTGAAGCATGTTTATCAGACCTCCTGGGGTATGACCACCCGTCTGATCGGTGCCATTATCATGGTACACGGTGACAACGAGGGACTGGTTCTTCCTCCCAGAGTGGCTCCTGTTCAGGTATGTATTATTCCGATTCAGCAGAAGAAGGAGGGTGTCCTGGATAAGGCTTACGAGCTTCGTGATCTGTTGAAAAAGAACTTCCGGGTAAAGGTGGATGATTCCGAGAAGACTCCCGGTTACAAATTCGCCGAAGCAGAGATGAGAGGATATCCCATCCGCGTGGAGATCGGTCCCAAGGATATGGAAGCCGGCAAGTGTGTCATTTGCCGCCGTGATACAAGAGAGAAGCTGGAAGTACCTCTGACAGAGCTGGAGAGCAAGGTGGCTGAGCTCATGGAGACCATCCAGAAGGAAATGCTGGAAAGGGCAAGAGCTCATAGGGATGAGCATACCTATACCGCTACCGATATGGAGCAGTTTGAGAAGATTTTTGCCGAGAAATCCGGCTTCGTAAAGGCTATGTGGTGCGGTGATCAGGAGTGTGAGGACAAGATCAAAGAAAAACTGTCTGTTACCAGCCGTTGTATGCCTTTTGAACAGGAACAGATTGCAGATACCTGTGTATGCTGCGGAAAACCCGCCAAAAAAATGGTTTACTGGGGCAGAGCTTATTAAGGAGAGAGTAATATGCTTCATACAGTCATCAAGATCCAAGTGGAGGGCTCGTTACCGGAAGCTCGCCTGACAACCTATCTCCAGGAGCATTGTGAGGATATTTTGGTTGATAAGCGCCCTCTGGTACTGATCTGTCCCGGCGGAGCCTATGCCTATACCTCTGTCAGGGAAGGGGAGGCTCTTGCCCTTCAGTTTCTGGCAATGGGATACCATGCAGCAGTCTTAGACTATTCCTGTGCACCTGCCAGGTTCCCTACGGCTTTGGCGGAGGCGGCATTCGCCGTGGCGTTGATCCGGAAAAATGCAGCAGAATGGCACGTGGATCCCAATGCGATTGTTGTACTGGGTGCCTCTGCCGGCGGTCATCTGGCGGCAAGCCTGGGAACCCTGTGGATGGAAGATTTTATTCCGGAGGCTGCCGGACTTCAAAATTCTGAAGAATTCAAAGCCATGGGAAACAAGCTGTTTCAGCCCAATGGCATGATTTTATGCTATCCGGTCATCAATTCCGGGGAATATGCCCATAGAGAGTCCTTTTGTAATCTGCTGGGGGAAGAAGAGGGACATTCGGAGAGATGGGAGGACAAGGACAGTCCTTTGTATCAGATGTCCCTGGAGACAAGAGTGACGGCACAGACGCCTCCAACCTTTATCTGGCACACTTATACGGATGGTGCGGTACCTGTGGAGAATTCCCTGTTTATGGTCAGCGCCTTGCGCAGAGCCGGAGTACCCGTGGAGTTTCATCTGTATCCTCAGGGGGGTCACGGTTTAGCCCTGGCAAACAGGCTGACCCGTCACAGAGACGGAAGTGCGGTGCAGGAGGAATGTACCTCCTGGATTTCCCTGGTACATACCTGGCTGGAAAGCAGTTATGTTGCGAAGTCATAAGATAAACCTATCCACAGCCTTTGTGAAAAGGCGCTGACCCAGGCAGCCTGACACGTACAGGGTCGGTATGCCGGTACAGACGAGGAGAAGCCGATGAATTATGTTGTATTTGACCTGGAGTGGAATCAGGGCAATCAGGTCCAACAGACTGAGCATGCAGACATTCCCTTTGAGGTGATAGAGATTGGTGCGGTCAAATTAAATGACAAATATGTCATGATTAGTGAATTCAGCCGGCTGATTAAGCCGGAGGTATATCGGGAAATGCACCAATATACCAGCAAACTGATTCATCTGCAGATGGAGGAGCTGGAGCGGGGAAGGCCTTTTGCGGAGGTGATGAAAGATTTCCTGGAGTGGTGCGGAACGGAAGAGTATCTGTTTTGTTCCTGGGGAAGCCTGGATCTGACAGAGCTACAGAGAAACATGAGATATCACAATATGACACCACTGTCAGACAGACCCATACCGTATCTGGATGTCCAGAAGCTGTTCAGCCTTGTTTATGAGGACGGTAAGTCCAGACGATCTCTGGAAACTGCTGTAGATATGGTTCAGCTGGAGAAGGATATTCCTTTTCACAGAGCCTTCAGTGATGCCTATTATACCGCCAAGCTTCTGACCGGGATTGCGGAACAAAAGCCTGAGGTACTCAGGAGAATTTCTTTTGATACCTTTCATCCGCCAAAGACCAGGGCGGAGGAAGTCAAGGTACAGTTTGACACCTATGTGAAGTATATTTCCAGGGAGTTTGACAGCAAGGCTGAAGCCTTTGCAGACAGGGAGGTCTCCTCCAGCAAATGCTATCTTTGTCACAAGAATCTCAGGAAAAAAATCAGATGGTTTTCACCCAACAGCAAGCATTATTACTGTCTGGCCAGATGTGATAAGCATGGTTATCTGAAAGGTAAACTCAGGATTCATAAGTCGGAATCCGGAAAGCTTTTTGCGGTCAAGATTACCAAACTCATCACGGAAGAGGAGGCAGAGAGACTCAAAGAGCGCTGTGATAATGCGAAGAAAATGCAGAAATATAAAAATTCCGCGAATTAACCTTATATTTGAATCCATGGGTTATTCGCGGAGTGGGATTATCGACGGCGTCTGCGTCTTTTCCTTTTTGTCTGACGGGCACTTTTCCAGCCGGTCTGGTTGCGTTTCCGGAGAGAGATGGAATATCTTTTCAAGATCACCCGGATGAGTGCCGCAACAAAGAGTACGGCGACTATGACAGCGATTCCTAAGAGGATACGAAGAATATTGACAAATACCACGGAGGACTTCTTGTCCTCCGTTTCTTCCGGCGTTTCAAAAAGCTCATCTTCCGTATTATCTGCGGCAAAACATACCCGCACCGTACCGATGTCCACTCCCTGATAGCTGTAAGTGATGACAGCAGCATAATCGCTGTTTTCCACATGATATGAAATAGAAGAATCCACATCCTTGAAAGTCAGGGTCCGGGGAAGAATAATCACATCATCCTCATTTAATGATAGAAGCATGGAAGAATCGCCGAAAATCCCGCTTCCACCGTAAAACATGTCAGATTCTTCCATGTTGTATCTGGTGTCTGTCTGAGAGACATTGACCTTTTGAAAATTGCTGAATCCGTAGTTAAAGAGGGAAATGGTATCTTCGTAATGATTGGGAGATTCATCTTTCATCACCACACAGATGAGTTTCATTCCGTCTTTTTCCGCACAGGATACCAGACTGTATCTTGCGGCTTCGGTAAACCCGGTCTTGCATCCCACGAGATAATCATAACCATAGGTGCCTCCGGGAATGATCTGCATGGCATTGTTTTCCAGTTTTGTCACAGGAATGGTATCCGGAGAGGCCGGTATCTCCATTCTTCTGGTCAAAGTGATACTGCAGAGTAATTCATTGCTGAAGAATGCTCTGCCAATCATGGCAAGATCATAGGCAGTGGTATAATGTTCCTCGTCAGGCAGACCGTTAGGATTCACAAAGTGAGAATTCAAAGCGCCAAGCTCCGCTGCACGTTTGTTCATCATCTCAGCGAACACACTCCAATCGGTGGTGTGGGAAATGTGCTCTGCGACTGCATAGGAGACCTCATTGGCAGAACGGATCAGGATGGCGTTGAGACATTGTTCCATGGTCAGCTTTTGCCCCACATCCATGGCAATATGGTTGCTGTTTCTGGGGGTATCGAAGACAGCGTCGTGTGAAAATGAGACCATTTCGTCGAGAGAACACTGTTCAGAGGCAATCAACGAGGTCAGAATTTTGGTGGTGCTTGCGGGATATTCCTTATTGTGTATATTTTTGGCATAGAGAATGGTGCCGGTCTCAAGCTCCATCAAAATCGCGGATTCTGAGGACACAACGGGTCCGGTGGGCCAGTTGGGAACTTCGTTCGACTGCACTGTCATAGCCCGCTGGCTTTCCAATCTTGCTTCAATTGTATTTTGATCAGCCCGGGCCGTTATCCCCTGAGAACAGAATAAAAGGATGGCGCAGGTGAAAGCAAGGATTCTTTTTTTCATGTATTTGCCGGAATATTTCATAGATTTTTACCTCGTTTCCAGTATACAACAGTTGATAGCGGATTGACAAGAAAGGAAAGATAAAGTACATTGTTATTGTTCGCAGAAAAAAACAGTGAGATTATACCGATGAAACGACTGGGAGGATAGAAATGAGACTCAGAAATATCACGGGTTCCAGAGATGTGATTGCGGCAAGTGATTATGTGGTTCAGGAGGAGCTGCAGCCCCGGTGTCCGGGCACCTGGAAGGAAATATTCGGAAACGACAACCCTATTCATATTGAAATCGGTATGGGAAAGGGTAAATTCATACATACTATGGCTAAGGAGCATCCGGAGATCAATTATGTGGGGATTGAAAAATATTCCAGTGTGCTTCTTCGGGCAATTCAGAAAATGGAGCAGGAGGAGCTGCCGAATCTGAAGTTCCTGCGCATGGACGCAGAGAATATCAATCAGGTATTCGGTGCCGGTGAAGTGGATCGGATTTATCTGAATTTTTCCGATCCCTGGCCGAAGGACAGGCATGCCAAAAGAAGACTGCCATCCAGAGAATTTCTGGCCCGATACGATGTTATCTTAAAGAAGGATGGTCGTTTGGAATTCAAAACCGATAATCGGGAGCTTTTTGATTTTGCGGTGGAGGAGCTGGAGCCCGCAGGCTGGAAGGCGCAGGTCGTCACATATGATCTGCACAGCGATGCTTCCCTGATGGAAGGAAATGTCATGACGGAGTATGAGGAAAAATTTTCTTCCATGGGCAATCCCATCTGCAAGTATATCATTGTCCGATAAGGCAGATGATCTGATGAAGGAGAAAATAATAGTGCACAAACAGTGCGGAAAGGAAGAAGATATGGAATACAGATTTACGGATGAAAATTTTGAAGAAGAGGTTTTGAAATCAGAGATTCCGGTGCTGGTGGATTTCTATGCCGACTGGTGCGGACCCTGTAAGATGATGGGACCTGTGATTGAGAAGCTGGCTGAGGAGCTTCAGGGCAAGGTTAAGATTGGAAAATGTGATACAGAGGATAATATGAAGCTTTGTCAGCAGTATCGTATCACAAACATTCCTGCATTTATTGTATTTCGCGGGGGTAAGGAAGTGGAGAGATTTATCGGTGCCATGTCCGCAAATGATTTGAAAAACAAATTGCTTCAGGCGATTGGAGAATAAGTTTGGAATAATAGGAAATCTTAAATAGCAGAAAACGGTGGTATCATGAAGATGCCACCGTTTCTTTGTAAACAAACAGGGTTTCTCTATTTATGGTACAGTCCCTGGGTCTGGTATTCCGGCTCGCAGGTCAGGTTGACGCCCAGCTTCCGGAAGACATTGCGGTCTACCTGGGAAAGAATCACGCTGGAATGAACCTCGGAGCCATGAAGGTTTTTAAGTTGTTCCATTGCCTGTCTGGCGTGTTCGTCTGAGACAGCACAGATGGAAAGCGCAATCAACAATTCGTCGGTGTGCATTCTGGGATTGCGGTTGCGCAAATGGTTGATTTTCAGCTCCTGAATAGGTTCAATGATCGTGGGGGAAATCAGTTGTACTTCATCGGGAATTCCGGCCAGGGTCTTTAGGGCATTGAGCAACATGGCGGAGGAGGCTCCCAAAAGTTCACTGGTTCTTCCTGTGATGATTCTGCCATCGGGCAGCTGGATGGCAGCAGCAGGCTCGCCGGTTAATGCGGCCTTGGTGGTCGCGGCACTGACAACGGGGCGATCCGCCGTGGAGGTCTCAGCCTGCTTCATGAGAAGCTCCAGCTTCAGTATCTGCTCGTCATCGGCATTTCCCTGCCTTTTCTGGCAAAGGGTATTGTAGTAGCGGCGGACAATCTCCTGGCAGGAGGCTTTTCGTGTGACTTCGTCGTCCACGATGCCGTAGCCGGCCATGTTAACGCCCATGTCGGTAGGAGACTTGTAAGGACATTCACCCATGATGGTCTCAAACATTGCACGTAATACAGGGAAAACTTCCACATCACGATTGTAGTTGATGGTAGTCTCGCCGTAAGCTTCCAGATGGAAGGGGTCAATCATGTTGATATCATTTAAATCAGCTGTAGCTGCCTCGTAAGCAAGATTCACGGGATGCTTCAGAGGAAGATTCCAGATAGGGAAGGTCTCATATTTGGCATATCCTGCCTTGATACCTCTCTTATACTCGTGATAGAGCTGTGAAAGGCAGGTAGCCATCTTGCCGCTGCCGGGTCCGGGAGCAGTGATGACAACCAGAGAACGCGAGGTCTCAATATATTCGTTGCGTCCGAAGCCCTCGTCGCTTACAATGAAGGGAATGTTGGAGGGATAGCCGGAAATGGGGTAATGGCGGTATACCTTCATCCCCAGAGACTCCAGCTTCTTCTGGTACGCAATGGCACTGGGCTGACCTGAAAAGCGTGTCATGCATACACTTCCCACATACAGACCGTATCCGCGGAAAGCATCGATGAGACGAAGCACATCCAGGTCGTAGGTTATTCCCACGTTGGAGTTGACTTTATTCTTTTCAATGTCGGCGGCGTTGATGACAATGACGATTTCAGCCTGGTCCTTGAGCTGCGCCAGCATATTGATTTTGCTGTCCGGCTTGAAGCCGGGAAGCACGCGGGATGCATGGTGGTCGTCAAAAAGCTTGCCGCCGAATTCCAAATAAAGCTTACCGCCGAAGGCAGCAATGCGTTCCTTGATCTTTTCTGACTGCAGGCGGAGATATTTATCGTTGTCAAAACCCATCTTTACCATTGAATTAACCACACCTTTCTGAAACATATAGTCAATCATACAAAAAAAAGGTGCTAAAATCAAGGACAATTCAGATTTTTTTCACATTTATTCTATTGATTTATGATGGAGCAATCTCTATAATAAAATAGATATATTGACTACATTTGCACAGTCCGGACAGGACGAAGCAGAGGTAGGTATAAAACCAGCGACAGAAACGGAGTTACTATGGAGAATCAGATCAATCAGTACGAAAACGGCGGGGGATATAATAACGGTAACAGGGGCGGCATGCCGGGCGGAAACGGTTCTAACGGTGGAAACGGCTCCAATGGCGGAAATGGAGGGAATCAGCCGCCGAAGCGTCCCAATATCGGCGCCTTGATCCTGGCGGCATTGGCGACGCTGGTGCTTGTGACGATTTTTGCCAACTTCTTTTTCGGTGACGCGACAGAAGGAGAAAAGGTTCCCTACACCAAGTTCCTGCAGTATGTGGAGGAGGACAGCGTCAAGGATGTAGTTGTAAAGCCTACCGGGGAAGTATATTTTTCTCTGAAAAAGGATGCCGAACAGCAGAACAGCGGAAACGGTTCCGCCGGTCTGGTACCCGGATTTGCGTTCTATGGAATGGGTAAAACCTCAGTAAAGAAATATTATGCCATAATTATGGAGGATCTGGACACACTGACTGCCCGTCTGGTGGCTCATGGTATCGAGGGACAGAGGGAGCCCAGCAGTAATTCCGGTTTCATGGAGATACTGATTTCCGTGGTTCTGCCGATTCTGCTTATGTGGATCCTTCTCAGTGTGATGTTCCGCAAGATGAGCGGTGGAGGCGGTCCCATGGGCGTCGGCAAAAACAATGCCAAGGTATATGTCCAGAAGGAGACCGGTGTCACCTTTAAGGACGTGGCAGGTGAGGACGAGGCGAAGGAGTCACTGGTGGAAGTGGTGGACTTCCTTCATAATCCCGGGAAATACTCTAAAATCGGTGCAAAGCTGCCCAAGGGAGCGCTGCTTGTGGGACCTCCCGGAACCGGTAAGACCCTGCTGGCAAAGGCTGTGGCAGGAGAGGCACATGTTCCCTTCTTCTCCCTGACGGGTTCGGATTTTATTGAGCTCTATGTAGGTGTCGGTGCCAGCCGTGTGAGAGATTTGTTCAGGGAAGCCAATAAAAATGCGCCCTGTATCATTTTTATCGATGAGATAGACGCCATCGGCCGGAGCCGTGACTCCAAATACGGCGGAGGCAACGAGGAGAGAGAGCAGACTCTGAATCAGCTGCTTTCCGAGATGGATGGTTTTGATACTTCCAAGGGTATTTTGATTCTGGGTGCGACGAACCGCCCTGAGATACTGGACAAGGCACTGCTGCGTCCGGGACGTTTTGACAGAAGAATCATCGTGGATAAGCCGGATCTGAAGGGGCGTGTGGAGATTCTAAAGGTACATGCCAAGGATGTGAAGATGGACGAGACTGTGGATCTGGATGCCATTGCTCTTGCCACCAGCGGTGCTGTTGGTTCTGACCTGGCCAATATGATCAACGAGGCAGCCATCAATGCCGTGAAGGAGGGAAGGGAATTTGTATCCCAGAAGGATCTCTTTGATGCCGTGGAGGTGGTACTGGTAGGCAAGGAGAAGAAGGATCGCATCATGAGCAAGGAAGAACGCCGTATCGTATCCTACCATGAGGTCGGTCACGCCCTGATCAGCGCCCTGCAGAAGAATTCCGAACCGGTACAGAAGATTACCATTGTGCCCCGTACCATGGGTGCCCTCGGCTATGTCATGCATGTACCTGAGGAGGAAAAATATCTGAACACGGAAGCAGAGCTGAGAGACATGCTGGTGGGACTGGTTGGCGGTCGCGCGGCGGAAGAGCTTGTCTTTGACACAGTGACTACCGGTGCGGCAAACGATATTGAAAAGGCAACCGACATCGCCCGCAATATGGTAACCCGTTACGGCATGAGCAAAAAGTTCGGTCTGGTAGGTCTTGCAACAGTCGAGAGCCAGTATCTGGAGGGCAGAAGTGAGCTGAACTGCAGTGATGAGACAGCAGCAGAGATTGACGCCGAAGTTGTGGAAATCCTGAAAATAAGCTACGAAAAAGCGAAGGAGCTGTTGAGGGAAAACAGAGATGTGATGGATAAGCTGGCGGAGTACCTGATTGAGAAGGAGACCATCACCGGAAAAGAATTCATGGAGATTTACCGCAGGGAAAAAGGTATTCCGGAGCCCGAGGAGAAGCCTGTTCCGGCAGAGAAGATAACCGCTTCCGAAGAAACCGGGAATGCGGTGGCGCCCGGTTCGGAGGAGGTAGAATCCCCCCTGACAGCAGGAAGACCTGACCCGGAGGAGGGAGAATCCACCCTGACGGCAGGAAGACCCGACCCGGAGGAAAATCCGGTCTCAGGAGAGCGGGAGCATGGTTCTACCGGAAGATTTTCGGGCGGCCATATTGATTAAGAACCAGTCAGATGCGATAAGCTTATTGAAGTTTATCGCGAGGAGAGGCATATGATATACAGATATGTTAATACTGCGCTTGAGCTTATGAGTCTGATGATTTGTCTGATACTGTTATTTTATCAGCTGATAGAAAGGCGCAGCAACAACAAGACAAATAAATGGTTCACCTTCATGGTTCTCTGCAATTCTGCAATGCTTGTGGGGGATTTGTGTGATTGGACACTGGGAGGCATTCCGGGAGCATTCCCATATTATGCCCAGGGAATATTTTCCATTGTTGTATATTTTGCGGCCTCGGGACTTCTGCTGTTTTCTCTTTACGGCTGGCTGATTTCGTATATCAGGCAGAAGATTGATATCTCCCCCAACTGGCTGAGGGTGGGGATTGCACTGTCAGCCATACAGGTACTGATTGCTTTGGCGGCTCCCATTATAAGGATAGCCTATATTGATGCAGACAACTACTATCAGAGGGGGAAGCTGTTTCCGCTGACACAGGTTTGCCCATATATTGTCTATGTTTTGTCCTTTTACCTGATGATACGTTATCGCAGGGCTTTCAAGAAAAGAGAGCGGATCTACCTGGGAATCTTTATTGTCATTCCGCTGTTTGCTGAATTGATACAGGTGATGACTTACAAGTACTCTACCCTGAATGTGGCATGTTCGCTGGGACTTATCATGGTTTTTACCTTTATTCAGTCCGAGAGAAAGCTCGATGATGAATACAAGGTAAGAGGGCAGATTATTGACGAGAATAAACGCCTGGAGGAGCTGCAGCAGTATCAGGAGAATCTCAGCAGCCAGCTGATTGACGTATTGTGCAGTACCGTGGAGGCCAAGGATCAGTACACCAGAGGCCATTCCCAGAGAGTGGCACAGTATGCCCGTGAAATCATGTACAGAATGGGCGGAGATGAGAAGGTTCTGCAGGAAGTGTATTATATCGGTCTGCTTCATGATGTGGGCAAGATCAGTATAGACGACAGCATTATCAATAAAAAAGGTCGGCTGACGGAAGAGGAGTACGAGCAGATCAAGCTGCATACCGTTGCGGGATATCAGATATTAAAGCATGTAGATGTCATACCGGATCTTGCAATCGGTGCCAGATGGCATCACGAAAGGTATGACGGAACCGGTTACCCCAACGGGCTGGCAGGAGACAATATTCCGCTGATCGCGCGTATTATCAGTGTTGCTGATGCCTATGATGCCATGACGAGTAATCGGAGCTACCATAAGATCATGCCGCAGAGTGTTGTGCGGGAAGAGATCAGTAGGGGTATGGGAAGACAGTTCGACCCGGCGATTGCCAGGATTATGCTGGAAATGATTGATGAAGATATACAGTATGACATGAAACAGTCGAATCAAAACAAGGTAGTCAGCATATTATTGATTGATGATGATGCGGTGGCTCATAAGCTGGTACAGTACTCTCTTCTTTCGGAGAATTATTCCTTAAGCTCCGCCTACGGAGGAAGAGAAGGCATAGAGATGCTGCAGGAATCCAAATACGACCTATGTCTTCTGGATATGGAAATGCCGGATGTGAACGGATTTGAAGTGTTGAAGTGGATTCGTAAAAATAATCAAAAAATCAAGGTCATTTTCATTACTGCAGAGAGGGATATTGAAGTCATCAGAAGGAGTGAAGAGCTGGGAGCCGACGATTACATTACGAAGCCGATTAACCCCAAGATACTGAAAGAGAGTATCAAAAGTCTGATTCGTCATTAGGCTTCATTTTACCGGAGGAAGCATGGAGAACAATAGAGAAAAGAGAAGCTTTGCAATCTATCTGGCAGCAGTTCTGACAACAATAGCTGCCGGTCTTGACACGATGGTCGGTATGGCGGCGGGGTGGCCGGTATACATATATTTTATCGTCTGGATACAGATGGCAGCCATCGTAGTGACGGCTGTGAATACCAAAGTACCGTTGAAGGCTCAGGCACTTGTTTTTTCCCTGTGTGTGTGGAATACCACCTTTATCACAGGCTTCTATGTCAGAGATTATTACATTGAATGTATGATGCTGTGCGGTTCTCTGATGCTGGTCTCCTTCTATAACAGCCGCAGGCTGATCGCGTTTCAGCTTGCTATGTCTTATGCTGCCATTTTTATTCACGATATAGTCATGGAAACGGTTTCTGTCAAAATCAATGAGAACAGGTCAGAGTTTTTCATGGCTTTATTTTTGCTCACCGGCGTGGGTGTTGTGCTGTACCACAATATTGTCAGATGGAATCTGCAGGTCGACAGACTCAGGAACGTACTTTCCCGGGCAGAGCAGGCAGAGAAGGCCAAATCAGACTTTCTGGCAAATATGAGCCATGAGATTCGTACCCCCATGAATGCCATAATCGGTATGTGTGAGCTGATTCTCCGTGAGAATACTCTGTCGGACTCTGTGAGGGACTGTTCCGTTCAGATACGCAATTCCGGTCGCAGTCTGCTGTCTATTATCAATGATGTTCTTGATTTCTCCAAAATAGAATCCGGAAAAATGAAACTGATTGAGGAAGAATTTAATCTTGCGTCCGTATTAAATGATGTTGTCAATATGACGATGTCGCGGCTTGGAGATAAAAACATCGAATTGATTGTAAAGGTGGATCCGGATATTCCCAGAGGCCTCATCGGAGATGAGATTCGTATCCGGCAGATCATGATTAATCTTCTCACCAATGCCGTAAAGTATACCAATGAAGGCGTCATTCAGCTAAAGGTCAGTAAGCTGGTCAGAAAATACGGGATCAACCTGAATGTCAGTGTGGAGGACACGGGTATCGGTATCAAGAAGAAGAACCTGGAAAAGTTGTTCAGCAGCTTCCAGCAGGTCGATACCAAGAAGAACCGTTCAGTGGAGGGTACGGGACTGGGGCTTGTCATCACGAAGAGACTCATAAGCAGCATGGGCGGCTTCATCAATGTCAGGAGTGAGTACGGGAAGGGCTCCGTATTTCATTTTGTGATTCCTCTGAAGGTAGCCAATTCCCAGCCCTTTGTACATATTGAGAACAACGAAGAGATTAATGTTGCTACATATATTAATGTAGAAAAGTTTACCAATGCCAACCTGAGAAAGGGTTATATCGGTTTCCTCGGAGATATCAGCGAATCCATCCGGCTTCGCAATGCGGTATTCCGGAAGTTTGAGGATCTGCAGCTGAGAATAGAACACGGTGGAATTACCCACTGCTTCGTAGGAAAAGAGGAGTTTCTGGAGCACAAGGACTATTTTGTCCGGATATCGGATGATATCAAGATTGTTGTTGTCCAGTCCAGGAACAGCAGCATAGAGATTCCGGGCAACATGCGATGCGTTTATAAACCGATTTATGAGATTCCCATTGCGAATATTTTCAATGAAAGCGGGTCATATAGCGATGCGGGAGTACAAAAGGGAAGCTCACATTCCTTTATCGCTCCCGAGGCAAAGGTGCTTCTGGTGGACGACAATGATGTCAATCTCAAGGTTGCGACAGGACTGATGCAGCCATACAAGATGCGGATTTCCACGGCAGTCAACGGTCCGGATGCCATTAAAATGCTGGAGACAAAGGATTTTGACATCGTTTTCATGGACCACATGATGCCCGGTATGGATGGTGTGGAGGCTACACATATCATTCGTAGCAAGGCGGATGAATATTATCAGAAGCTGCCTATCATTGCCCTGACCGCAAACGCTGTGGGTGGCGCAAGGGAAACCTTCATGGCGAATGGATTTACAGGTTTTCTGGCAAAACCGATTGAGCTTTCCTCATTGGACAGAGTATTGAAGCAGTCGCTGCCAAAGAACTATATCCTTAAGCCGAAGGAGACGGACATTGCTACAGGCAGCAGGCAGGAGGTCGTGATTCACCTGACAAAAGAGGATAGCGGATTCCTTGATGTCAACGTGGGGCTCGGATATATTGGAAATGATATAGAAGCTTATCTGTCAATTCTGAGCGTATACGTGAAGAACGGAAGAGAAAAGATAGAGCACATCAATCAGCTGTTTGCACAGAGAGACTGGAAAAACTACGTGATAGAGGTGCATGCGCTGAAGAGCTCGTCCTTGTCCATCGGTGCAGCTGAGCTTTCGGAGAAGGCAAAGGAGCTGGAACTCAAAGGAAAGCAGGGAGACTATGATTACATTCTGAAGCATCACGGGGAAGCCGTGGAGCTCTATGAAAAGGTAATTACGGCAGGAGAGAATCTGCTGGCAGGAATTAACCGTACGGGAGAGAGTGCGCCCGGCGTTGCAAAACAAACGGAAGGCAAAACAATAATCGGCAGAGAAGAACTGATGCTGACTCTCGACAACCTGAGATTGGCCTGCAGGGATTTTAATCTGGATGAGATTATCGACATAGCAAAAGCGGGGGACGGACTGGAGTATAACGGCGATGATCTGTCTGACGAATTCAACAGGATAGTGCAGAATGCCGAGGAATTCGAGTATGAAGCGGTT
This sequence comes from uncultured Lachnospiraceae bacterium, assembly GCA_945621435.1. GTDB lineage: Bacteria > Bacillota > Clostridia > Lachnospirales > Lachnospiraceae > Acetatifactor. Next base: position 1,972 of record CALZBR010000009.1, on the reverse strand, counting down.
GAAACCATAATAAACGGAATGTATGCAAGATATAAATTGGGAGGTGACGGTTGATATGAACAGCATTGCCATTACAACAGAGTGTACGGCTGATCTTCCCGGAAAATTGCTGGAACAGTACAAAATAGACATTATTTATATGGACATCGAGACCGATTCGGGGATATTCAGGGATACCACTGAGATTGATTCGGGGAATATTACGGAGTATATGGCAGGCGGTAAGCGAAAAGCGCAGAGTATCGTTCCGTCGGCAACAGATTACGGTTCTTTCTTCCGCAGTCATCTGGAGGATTATGATGAGATAATTCATATCTGTATCGGAAGCAGTGTCAGCGCCGCGATGGGAAATGCCAGGGTTGGCAGGGAAAAGCTGGGGAACGAAAGTCTGAAGGTACATCTTATTGATTCCGGGCATCTGTCTACCGGCGTGGGACTTCTGGTGCTGGAGGCCGCGAGACTGCGGGATGAGGGGCTTGGGAGCAAGGATATTGTAAAAAAGGTAACAGCCGGAATTCCATACATCTGCACTTCGTTTTTAGCATATAATGCTGACTATCTGTATTATAATAACAAGGTCAGCGAAAAGGTAATGAAAATATGCAGGTTGTTCCGGCTTCATCCTGTGCTTGCCGTAAAGGAGGGCAGGCTTGTATTGAAAAGGCTGTACTTCGGAAATTATGAAAAGGCGGCAGAAAAATACATAGCATCTACCTTGAAGGACAATAAAAGGATTCATAAAGGAAGGGCATTCATCACTTATGTGGGGTGCGGACATGAGCTCTTAGAATCCGTCAATGAAAAAATCTCCCGGTACGTCAAATTTGATGAGGTCTGGGAAAAGGTAGCTTCGGCAACCATTGCCGCAAACTGCGGTCCTTTGACCTTCGGTATTTTATTTCAAAAGACCGGCGGTACAGCAGCCGTTGACAGAAAAAATGATATGTTATAGAATGTGTTCAAATTATGAGTAAGACAGTCTTACAGAGGAGGAATTTTATGTTTTGTGTAAAATGTGGAACAAATAACGACGACGGTGCGGCATTTTGTCTTAATTGCGGAGCACCCTTAACTGCTTCATCGGAGATTGTGCAGGAGCAGGGACAGCAGTCCATGCAGGGACAGCAGCCGGAGCAACAGCCCGTGCAGGGACAGCAGCCGGTGCCACAGATGATGCAACAGACCGCAGCATATGCAGGAGGCAATGGAAGTGAACCCAAAAAGTCAGGCAAAAAGTGGGTATTTGGTGTCGGAATCGGCGCATTGCTGGTTGCTCTTGCAGCAGGTGGAGCTTATGGAGTGAAATGTCTGCTGGATGATGACGACAGCAAGACAGATGATGAGGACAGTGAGGATGATGAAAAATACGAAAAATGTATCGCGAAAGCAGAAGAGTATTTAGAGGACGAGGAGTATGAATCCGCGCTGGAGCAATACGAAAAAGCATATAAATATAAGGGTAAATACAGCAAAGCTGACAAGAAGAACCTTTATGAGATTTATAAGCATATGCTGCTGGAGTACGCTGAGGAGGACAACAGCAAAAAGGTCATGAAGGCATACAAGGAGCTCCAAAAATACGGAGATCCGGATGATGAGGTCATGGAAGTGGTAGAAAGGTATGAGGATGGTTCAGGTGCATCCGATGACAGAAACGGTTCCGCTGTCGCAGTGGAACAGGCTCCGTCTGTCGCAGTGGAACAGGCTCCGTCTGTCGCAGTGGAACCGGAGGAGCCCATTGAGGAGCCGGAGTATGGCAGGTGGGGCGCTCCGCTGACAGATGCTTACGGCAACGTATATGATCTGGGTGGTATGGAGGTAACCCTCTATACCTGGTTCGATGAAGAAGCGATTACCGATGCTTACGGTGAAGCCCGTGAAGAGTGGCGTGAGTGGATACAGGAGACCTACAACTTCACCTTTACAATTGACTCTGCTCACGGCTGGGGTGGTACCAGTGAGGACTTCTCCA
>CALZBR010000008.1 GCA_945621435.1 uncultured Lachnospiraceae bacterium | reverse complement strand
TTCTCGGCGAAATCCTTGAACAGCTGTCTCGCCATCTCATGCTCTTTGGATAATGTAAAATCCATGATGTTAATCCTCCATATATTGTATAATTAATATCTGTCTCTTCTCATATTTGTCGCATATCGAGAAGCGGCGCCGTGTGTCCGCTGTCTGTCCCTTTCCTTCTATCATATAGATTGGAAAAGTCCGACCGGCTGTCTGCCACACGGCGCTTGCTTTATTCTCACTGCGCGTCTACGGGAGTCTTGGTGCGGTCAGCATTGTATACATAGAAGCCCTTACCGCTCTTCATACCGAGGTTGCCGCCACGTACCATCTTACGGATCAGAGGACATGCACGATACTTGCTGTCACCGGTCTCCTTATAAAGTACATCCATGATTGCAAGGCAGATATCCAGACCAACAAAATCGCCCAGCTCCAGGGGACCCATGGGATGGTTCGCACCCAGCTTCATAGCTGCGTCGATACCTGCGATATCGGAAACACCTTCCATCTTAATGAAAGCTGCCTCATTGATCATAGGGATCAGAATACGGTTAACAACGAAGCCTGCTGCCTCGTTCACCTGTACGGGAGTCTTACCGATCTCCTCGGAAATCTTCTTGATGGTATCTACAGTCTCCTGAGGAGTGTTTACACCGGCGATAACTTCAACCAGCTTCATACGGTCAGCGGGATTGAAGAAGTGCATTCCGATCATGGGACGGTTCAAACCATTACCGATCTCAGTGATGGAAAGAGAAGAAGTGTTGGAAGCAAATACACACTCGGGCTTGCAGATCTTGTCAAGCTCACTGAAGGTAGTCTTCTTAACTTCCATATTCTCAAATACAGCCTCAACAATCAGGTCGCAATCAGCGCAAAGGTCTTCCTTCAGACCTGCGGTAATCTTAGCAACGATGGCGTCTGCTGCTTTCTGAGTCATTTTACCTTTTTCTACAAGCTTTGCATATCCCTTTGCAATCTTGTCCTTACCGCCGTCAGCCCACTCCTGCTTTACATCGCAGAGAGCCACTTCATAGCCTTCTGTCTGGGCAAATGCTTTTGCAATACCCTGACCCATAGCGCCGGCACCAATAATACCTACTTTCATTGAAAGTTCCTCCTTAAAATATGAATATTAATAACTTGCGTTTACTTAACAATTACGCGTTCTTGAAAGGCTCCTTCACCTTCTCCTTGTTCTTGTCAAGGAAGAAAGCCATACCATACTTCTGGTCTTCTGTCTCGAAGCAGTCGCCGAAGAGCTTTTCCTCGATTACGATTGCCTGATCCATATCTACGTCCAGACCTTCATTGATTGCCTTCTTGCAGTTGCGGACAGCGATAGGAGCATTCTTTGCAATTCCGGCAGCCATCTTCTCGGCAGCTGCAATCAGAACCTCCTGTGCAGTCTTCACCACATTGCCTTCTGCGTCAACCTCAGCGGAATAAACTTCATTGACAAGACCGATTCTCAAAGCTTCTGCAGCCTTAATGTTTCTTGCAGTATAAATCATCTGCTTTGCCATACCGGCTCCTACCAGGCGGGCAAGTCTCTGGGTACCGCCGAAGCCGGGTGTAATGCCCAGGCCTACCTCAGGCTGACCGAATACTGCATTGTCAGAACAGATTCTGATATCACAGCTCATGGAAATCTCACATCCGCCGCCCAGTGCAAATCCGTTGATTGCAGCAATCACAGGGATGGGGAAGGTCTCCAGCTTGCGGAATACGTCATTTCCCTTCTTGCCGAAGGCTTCACCTTCCGCCTTGGTCAGGGTGCTCATCTCTCCGATATCAGCACCTGCCACGAATGACTTGGGTCCGGCACCGGTAAGAATCAGGCAGCGAACCGTATTCAGATCCACAGCATCGAGAGTGGCATTCAGTTCATCCAGAACCTGAGAATTCAAAGCGTTCAATGCCTTCTCGCGATTGATGGTAATGGTAGCAATATTACCCTTTGCTTCGTATAAAATATATTCCATATTCAACCTCTTCTATCTTGTAAATAATCAGTCCTCAATCTTTACGATGGTAGAGCAGCCCATTCCGCCACCGATACACAGGGTAGCAAGACCGGTCTTCGCACCCTTAGCCTGCATCTCGTGAAGCAGAGTAACCAGGATACGGCATCCGGAAGCACCTACGGGATGTCCGAGAGCGATTGCGCCGCCGTTGGGGTTCAGCTGCTTGTCAACATCAATGCCGAGATCTCTGCCAACTGCGATAGACTGTGCAGCAAATGCTTCGTTAGCCTCGATGATATCGAAGTCTTCGATCTTCATGCCAACCTTGTCCATTACCTTCTTTGTGGAGTAAACAGGTCCGATACCCATAACCTCGGGACGGCAGCCTGCAAGACCGCCTGCTACGAAGGTAGCCATAGGCTTCACGCCAAGCTCCTTAGCCTTCTCCTCGCTCATCACAACGATAGCAGCAGCGCCATCATTGATACCGGAAGCGTTTCCTGCGGTTACGAAACCATCCTTGTTGATGGCACGCAGCTTGGCAAGTGCTTCCATGGTGGTGCCGGGACGGGGTCCCTCATCAACCTTGAACTCAACCATTTCCTTCTTTTTCTTTACCATTACAGGTACGATTTCTTTCTCAAAAGCACCGTTCTTCTGTGCTTCCTCCGCCTTCAGCTGGCTCTTCAGTGCGAACTCATCCAGCTCTTCTCTTGTGATGCCCCACTCACGGCAGATATTGTCTGCGGTGGTAATCATGTGATAGTTGTTGAATGCATCCCAGAGAGCATCGTTTACCATGGTATCTACCAGAGTACCATTGTTCATTCTGTATCCGAAACGGCCCTGCATCATAGCGTAAGGAGCCATGGACATGTTCTCCATACCGCCTGCTACAACGATGTCGGCATCTCCTGCCATGATCATCTGTGCAGCCTGATTTACGCAGTTCAGACCGGAACCGCATACAACGTTCATTGTTACAGCGGGTACTTCAATGGGAAGACCTGCCTTGATGGATGCCTGACGGGCCACGTTCTGTCCCTGACCTGCCTGAATAACGCAACCCATGTATACCTGGTCAACCTGCTCAGGCTTAACACCTGCTCTGTTCAGCGCTTCCTTGATAACGATTGCACCCAGCTCCGCTGCGGGGGTAGTGCTCAGTGAGCCGCCCATGGTACCGATTGCGGTACGGCAGGCTCCGGCCAAAACTACTTTCTTTGCCATTTGTTTTTCCTCCAATTAGTTTGTTTTTGAATGATTGTTATTTTTTTATCATAACCGATATTCCTAGTGTAACATAATCCCGGTCTATTTGCAACGGATTTTAAAAAAAGACTGTTTCAGCCTGTCAATTCAGGTCGAAACAGTCCTTATTTATCAATCATGTATTGCTTTCTCCACAACGCCGAATCCCAGTGGATAAGGTCCCGTGTGTACCCCGATGGAGGCACCGATCTGATACAGGGGAATCTCTTTCACATCCAATCCTCTCTCATGCAATACTTCAAGCGCATGGTCTCTGAAACCAACGCCTTCCTCATAATCATAGCCGTAACCAAGACAGATGCTGTAGCAGTCCACAGGCAGCTCACTTTTTTTCAAATAATCACAAAGCAGCTCCAGAGCCTTGTCCGTAGTGCGCTTTCTGCTGCGGCCGATTCCCGAGGGGTAGATTTCCCCGTTTTTCAATGTGATGACAGGACGGATTCCCAGGACACTTCCTGCCACAGCCGCCACCTTACCGATACGACCGCCATGCTTCAAATACTCTATGTCGCCCACGGTAAAGAAGATTCTGCCGGTACTCTTGATCTCTTCCAGCCTCTCCACCGCTTTTTCATAGGATACCCCCGCCTCTCTCAGCCTCAAGGCCTCCAATACATAGATTCCCTGAAGAACGGTATTAATACAGGAGTCGATTACCGTAATCCGGGCCTCCGGGTATTCTTCCAGAATCAGGTCTCTGGCGCTCATGGCGGACTGCATGGAACCACTGAATTTAGTAGTGATGCAGATGCAGATTACAGGCATGTCCGCTTCCGCATAAGGGCGGAAGGCATCAAAAAAATCCTGCATGGGGGGCAGGGAAGACTTGGGATACACTCCCTTCCTGTCCACCATCTGCTGATAAAAATCACGGATTCCTATGTCAACGTTTTCCTTCTGATAATTCTCACCGTCGAAAGAAACATAAAAAGGTACTACCGTAATATCTTTCTCTTTGACCAATTCTACGGGCAGATCACAGGATCCGTCGCTGATGATATGAAACAACTCACTCATATGATAAACCTTCCGTCTTTGTATTCTTGAATTAACATTACCATTCTTTGCAAAAAATATCAACACGTTTTAGGTTTAAAAATCATATTTTATAGTTTATTCATCTTTTATTCGTAGTTATCATTACCACATCATGCGTGTAGAATCCCTTTTACTGCTCTTTGGACTCTGTTTCAGGCTCCCATTCAAAATAATACACCTTTCCGTATCCGGCCTCCGCCAGACAATGAGCCGCAATCCGGCTGCGATACCCCCGGTCACAGTAGAGCAAAACAGTATCCTCCGCCGTCATCCGATTCTCATATGGCAGCGAATGCTCCAGGAATATGGTAAACGGAAAAGAAATTGCCCGGGGCAAATGATTCTGTTCAAACTCACTTTGTGTGCGAACATCCACCAGAACCACCTTTTTGTCAGACTCTATTCTTTCCAGCGCCTCCGGAAGAGTGAGATGTCCGGCCGGTGGTCTTTCCGTTTCCGGCTTTCCTCCTTCCCTGCGCCCGGACATCCTTTCCAGAATCCCCTTTGCTTCCGTCTCCGTAAGTCCTTCTCTCATGCCGAATACATCCTCCGTTATCCCGGACATGATTCCCTTGGCATATATCTGTGCCACATGATTGACGCAGGCACGACAATCATAGAGATCCTTCAGTCTCCTTGCATTTCCCCAGTCTGCCTCATCCTCTTCCTTCCATTCCCTACGCAGAAACTCATGGATGATTCTTGCCACACTTCGCCGTTCGACCGGCTGCTCCCACATTACCCTGTCCTGCTCCTCCAGCCAGCCTCTATGATAACCATAGGGGAAAGCACCCTCCCCGATGCTTTCCCCTAATCTCATCCGGCTAAGCAGAAGCTCCACAAATTGTTGTGTTGTTATTCTGCGTTCCTCTTCCATACCTTATACTCCGGGTGTAATCCTTAACACCACATTTCCGCAGGCCTCCAGTGTCTTTATCTCAAATCGTCCGGAAGTATTGACTGCAGTCTCTCCGCTCCAAAGATCCCTGACCTGATACTTCGCTGCCTGTTTGAAACTATCCGCATTTACCATTTTGGAACCGATATATTTCAAAATCTCTGCAACATCCACTCCATATCCGTCCTTCCTCTCAGACTGGCTGATATTGAAGAAAGCCAGGGCAACACTGCCGTCTGCCAGGGGCTTTGCAAGAATATCCACACGGTCATATTCCCTGATGTAGTCCTGATCCGGCACCTGTGATTCGACGGAAGTGAAAATTCGCTTCGCCTGTACGCCCAGGGAATCCTGATTCAGCGCAATCAGCTCCTCATTGGCAATAATCTGCCAGAGTGCGTCGCCCTTTTTCACACGTCTCAGGTCCAGTCCCAGCATCAAAGGGGAATTCATCATGCACCACATCGCCATATGGGTTCTGTACATGGTATCTGTCAGCCCGTTCATTCCCACCATCAGCATATCCGGGTCGTTCCATCCCTTGTCAAGGCCCGCAAACTCATCCATGATAACTGCCTTGTTATATTGAGAAATGACACTGGGTGTATAATCGTCTGTCCAGGTTCCGACACCGGGATCCCCGTCAGCGCCCACACGGAAGGTGATATCATTTAGGATTCTCCAGGAATCTCCCACCTTATATCCCCAGTTCTGAGGCTGGGTCTTGCCCCACTCACAGATAGACAATACTACATCGTGCTCCGAATCTGCTGCATTCAATCCCTCCAGCAGTGCCGCATAAGAACTCAGGGTATTCTCCTGCCGTCTGTGATTCATAAGGCGAAGTACGTTATCGCCGGCCTGCAGCGTTATTTTGATTTCATTTCCGTTTTCCTGTTCTTCCTTTCCGGCAATAAAATCATCATAGAACAATACACTGTCCTCTCCGGTTCCCACTGCCACCTGGAGCCAGCTTCCTCTGCCGACCTCCTCGCCGGGAACGCAGTCGATTGTCAGCACATACTCTCCCGCCTCCGGCGTTGTCACATGAAACCAAAGCTCACCGCTCTGCTCCCCGACAGGAGAGGGTCCGGGACCGGTACCGTCAAAGGTTCCGATACCGGTCACACAATCCTCTTTCTTCTCCGCACCTTTTCCCTGCAGAATGCCGTCCTGCACCGCAGAGAGCTCTGCGCAGAAGTCCTCCCCCGTGATACGAATGCTTCTGATATCAGGTGCGTACACATATTTTGCATTGGTCGCTTCGGAAAAGGTTGCATTGTCCCAGAGGTAATAACAGTTGTCCACCTTCAGGAAGTCCACCCCCCAATCCAGATAGGACTTTGCATCCACATCCTCGTGACCGCAGGTTCCCACCGCAGCCCCGGCACACAGATTGGTGCCGATATCATTGTACATACCGAACTTCAGACCCCTGGCATGAATGTAATCGGAAAGCGCACGGAAATCATTCGGAAATTTGCCTGTCTCGTTCGCCAGTTTACCGTCTATTCTTTCCGGCTTGTAACAGCCGTCATCCAGTACCACATACTGATAGCCCAGTTTGTCCAGTCCCAGTTCCACCATGGCGTCTGCCATTGCCTTGGTCAGCGCCTCCGTATTGCCGCTGCCGAAGGCATTCCAGCTGTTCCACCCCATGGCCGGCAGCCTGCCCTTTTTCTTTTGCAGCAATACCCTGCCATTGCCAAAGGCATCAAAGCGATACTCTTCGTTCTTCAAGTCTTTGGGTCTGTTGTTACAATTTTCTCCCATAGTAACCTCCCTGTGTCAAATATTTTTCAAAAACAGATTTGTCGGATTTTCCATACTACGCAAGACAAATTATATCATACTTTATATCACTGTAAAGTAATAGTCGATCACATGCTTGTCCTCTGCGGAAACATAGGTACCATATACCGGCACATTACAGCACAAGAGCTTTTCTTCCGGCGGAAAGGACAGCTGATATCCCTTAGAGGACGCCAGAGCAGGGAATTTCTTATTATTTTTCCCAAAGGATATATAGAAGGCTGAATTGCCTACTTTTCTCGGCGTCTCCGGTCCTCTGGCAAAGAGCTCTTCCCCCTTGCCCCACTCAAAGAACTGCCAGGTCCGATTGACGCCGATCATTCTGGGCTCCTTTCCGGGCTCCGAGAGAAGCAGCTTGCCATCTGTCTTAAAAAAGCTTAACGCTCCTGTCTTCCTGTCTCCCCGGACAATCAGCTTTGAAGTTGCCAGTTCCACATATTCTCTCGCCTCGCGAATCTTCATATCCACCTTTTGACCCTCGAATATCGCCGGCGAAAACGTGTTGCATTGCCCTCTCACGAAGCACACTCTCACTGTGGTATCGGAAATCGGTGTGATTCTCATGGTTCCATAACCACTGATCAGATCCATGTACCCCTTCCCCTTCATCAGAAAACGAATGGCACAATCGATTCTGGTGTGCCCCTCCGGTGAAAGCATTCCCGTATCCGGCATGGAGCCGAATTCGTCGGTTGCGTTTATCATTCCTGCCAGGCGTCCGGCGCTGGCCGAGGGACTGGTTCCGGAACTGCCTGCCGGAGCTTCCTTCTTCACTTCTATCTTACGGGGACCGTACTTATCCCTCTGTTCACGTTCTTTTTCCCCTTCCGCTGCTCTCTGCCGGTAGATTTCTTCCTTAGTTTTCTCCGGTTCTGCCGGCATGGGAGCTCTCTTCGGAGCACTGACCTGTACCACGACCTTTCCCGGATTCTTATCCGGCACCGGGTCACCGAGCAGCCTTGTCACCTTCCCCCGGTAAAGTACCACCAGCTCATGGAGAGCTCTGGTCGCCGCCACATACAGCCTTTTCACATAGCCGTCCGTGGCGGGATATTTTTCCTCCGAAACATCAAACAGCAACACCGCGTCAAATTCCAGACCCTTGGTGTATTCCAGCGGAAGCACCATCACTCCCTCCTCAAACTGTGTCAGCTCTTCCCCAACAGTCTTCAAATCCACACGCCCCGCCAGACCCCGATATACGGATTCCGTCTCTTCCCTGTCGGCACAGACCACGGCTATGGTCTCCATGCCGGCCTCTTTCCATGCCTGCACCACGGAAGCGGTCTCATCCAGAAGCCCTGCAAAGCTCGAACATTCTCTGACCTGCACTTCTTTTCCGTGACGGATGATGGGATCTACGGGATAAATCTGAAAGCTGCCATGATACAGAATATCAGTTGCGAACCTGGAAATCTCCACCGTATTACGATAACTCTTCCGCAGCAGTCCGAAATAATCAAACTCCCCGGGGAGCATCAGCTCCCGCAGCTCACTCCAATCATTCAGACCATAATCCATGAAAATATTCTGGGATACATCCCCCATAATGGTGTAGGTACACTTGCTGAGACAATACTTCAGTGCACCGTAGGCCATCATACCGAAGTCCTGAGCCTCATCAATCACCACATGCCCCGCCTCGCGAATAACCTGATCCTCCTTGATTCTCTTATACAGGTAAGCCAGGGCTGCCAGATCATAGACATCGAACTCCGTTCCCGGAAACGGCACCTGAAATCCCTTCCCGTTTTGCTCCCTCAGGAAATCATCATACAGCTCGAAAATAGACCCCTTCCATTCTCTCTTTCCGAAATAGGTCTCATAGTAGTTCCGGAGCTTCTTCTTTTCCGGCTGAGTATAAGAGTAGTATCTGCCGCTGATCTCATTTTCCAGCTTCGACAGCAGATGTTCCGTCAGTCTGGTGATTTTATCTGCGCGGGAAAGCGGAATGCTCTTCTCCCAGACTTTCTGTATGGCATGACCGGTCATCAGCACCACACCGTTTTTATCCAGGACCACATCTCCCCGGGGAATCACTCTTTCCTCATATCTCAGACAGAACTGTTCCAAGTCCCGAAACCACTGCAGGGTACCCTTAACCGGTGGCGTAACCCCTCTCTGAACCGCCTTGACCTTATATCTTTTTTTATCCCAATCTTCATAAAGCAGTCGCACAAAAAGCTGCTCCATGGTCATCTGCGCTACGCCGTATACATTCAGTTCCGGCAAGACTCCGGTGATGTAATTCAACAATACCTGATTGCTTCCGATGATATAAAAATCCTCCGGCGGAAATTCCAACTCATAATTGTAGAGAATATAAGAGATTCTGTGCATTGCCACAGTGGTCTTACCGGAGCCGGCGGCTCCCTGAATGATCAGGTTATGCTGAGGCTTCTTGCGAATCACTTCATTCTGCTCCTGCTGGATCGTTGCGATGATCTCCCCCAGAACCGCCCGCTTATTTCTGGCAAGATATTTGGTCAGGAGCTCATCGTTTGCCACAACATCCGAATCATAAAAATCCCTGAGGCGGTCATCTTCTATCTCATAGGTGCGCTTACGTGAAAGGGTTATCTCGTACTTTCCCTCCCCCTTGACGGAATATGTGACATCCCCCAGCGCTGCATCGTAGTACACACTTGCAATGGGAGCCCTCCAGTCGATGACTTCCGGTTCTGCGGGATTGTCCGCAATGACCGAACGTCCGATATAATAGACCTCGTCCTTTTTCAGCTTTCTGTCCCGGAAGTCAATTCGTCCGAAGTAAGGCTTTTTCCTCGCCTGCTCTGCCCGTCTCAGATCCTGATTGACAAACTTGAATCTGGCATCCGTATCGTGCCAGAGTGTCTGGGCTTCCTTGTCGCTCTCGTCAAACTCCTCCTGCATGGCATGAAGCTCCTCTGCCAGAGCACGCACACTTCGTTTGTTGGCTTCCACCTTAGCCTCCGCTACCGCTATGGTCCTTCGCAGCTTTTCCTCTTCCTCCTGTCTGGTGATACCCGGTAATTTACCCATCATTTCTTCCTTTCCGGTTTTCTGCAGAAATCCTAACCGTCTTTATGAGGCATTCCCCAGGGGTTACCTCTGCTCTGTAAAAATATTATCAGAAACTGAAAAAAAGGTATAGACTTGTATTGCTTTTTATTGTACAATACATAATGAAGTGTGCCTAAGAATGAATTTCCCCGGGCATGCTTTTTTCTATTTTGCCAGTGTTTCGGCAAAAACGGCTCACAGCGTATCGCGATACACTCTCAGGACATTCCCGTAATAAATCATATCCAGCTCCCTCTCGGTGAATCCTGCCTTCTTCAGTTCTTCCCGAAGAAGCTCCAGTCCGAGAACATCCCGTATTTCCTCATGCGTATCTATCCCGTCAAAATCACTGCCCAGTCCCAATACCTCGATGCCCCCTACGTTCACGATATGCCTGGCGTGACGCACTATTGCGGCTATGGTACCTCCGTTCTTTTCCCCGAAGGGCTTTTCCTCCAAAAAGTCCGCGCAGAAATTAAGTCCCATTACACCCCCGCGATTTCCCAGTTTTCTAATCATGTCATCCGTCAGATTGCGCACGCAGGGACTGACCTCTCTGGCGTTGGAATGGCTTGCCACAAAGGGTTTGGCAGTGGTTTCCAGCACCTCATAGAAGCCTCCGTCCGACAGATGTGACACATCCGGTATCATCCCCAGTTTTTCCATCTCTGTCACAAATTCTCTTCCCCGTTCCGTCAGTCCGTCTCTCAGATTCGGTGTATGAAAATAAGCTTCAAAGTTTTCCCCGGTTCTCTCCTTTTTTAGTTGTTCCAAAAGGACTCTGCTAAAATTGGGAGCACCCAGCTCATTCGGAAAATTCCACGTAAGCGTGAGCATCCTGACCCCCATATCATGTAGTTTATGAAGCTTCTCCAGCCGTCCTCCGCAGACAGCTCCCTCCTCCACCGTGAGCAGCACAGACATCCTGCCGGCTGCTCTGTTTTTTTCTATATCCGCATATTGATATACCGGAGCAATCAGGTCGGCATTGGCCTCCAGCTCTTTGCGATACAGCTCATACAGAGCGCAGGCTCTCTCCCAGGGATCCCCATCCTGACCCAATTCCACGAAAAGGGCAAAATTCTGCACCATACAGTCTGCCTGTTTCATTCGCAGCAGATCCACATGCCCTTTGTTTTCCCTCAGGGTCTCCTCTCCACCTGCCAGTCTCTGATTCAAAAGCCTGCTGACAGTATCACAATGCATATCAATGTAACTCATTTCATTCCCCTTTCTTTTCCTCTTCTCCGGTTCGCTTGCTCTCATGCTCTTTCACATATTGCCTTCCCGGAATCATGAATGACATTCCAATGAATGACATTCCAACATAAAAATGCTGGCATTTATTCTATATTTGAAGTACAATGAATTATGACTGTATTTATTTGATTCCCTTTCAGATTATGTACCCGAATCGAATCTTATCACACACACGCCATACCTGATTACAAAGGAGACGCTTATGAAAGAACAGCTATATACCATTCCCCTGAATGACGCCGTCAACGCCGGCGATGAATGTCCCTTCTGCTTTATCGAGAGAAGTGTGGAGCAGGACCTGCTGGATTTTGTCCTGGGAAGCAGTGCCTCCTACATGGAAGCCGATATCCGTGAGCAGACCGACAAGGCTGGATTTTGCCGTACCCATTTCAAGAAAATGTTTGAGTACGGTAACACCTTAGGCAACGGCTGGATTCTCAAAACCCATTACAGACGCATGATCAGCGAGATGAAGAAAGAATTTGCTTCTTTTCATCCCGGCAAGACCTCACTCATGGACCGTCTGAAAAAAAACACCGACGGCGGCAACGCTATCGGCGTATGGATACGGGAAAAGGAAAAATCCTGCTATATCTGCAAGCAGTTCAACGAGACCTACGAGCGCTATATGGATACCTTTTTCTATCTTTGGAAACAGGATTCCGATTTCCGCGAAAAAGTAAAAAACAGCAAGGGATTCTGCCTGTCTCACTTCGGCGACCTCTGCGAAGCCTCAGAACCCCGCATGAATGATAGTGAAAAGAAGGAATTTTACGCCGTCATGCTTCCTCTCATGGAGAAAAATATGGAGCGGCTCTCCGAAGACGTTGCCTGGCTGGTAGAAAAATTCGACTATGTCAACAAGGACGCTGACTGGAAAAATTCAAAAGACGCCGTACAGCGGGGCATGCAGAAATTAAAGGGCGGTTATCCGGCTGACGGTCCGTTCAAACCCGGAAAATAGATAACCCTTTTCATCATATCAAGGTAACCGCAGAACTCATCGTACAACATTTCGGGCTGAAAGGAAGCATCGTAAAAGTGCTCCGACATCAGCCCTTTTTCCGTTAGCTCCAGCATCTTTTTCAATCTGCCGCCATCCACGCCTTCGGGAAGCAGAGAGTAGTCCAACTGATTCTCTATCTGCTGATAAGCTTCTTCCAGCTCTCTTTTCTTATCTTCTGTTACCAGCAAAGCCTCTCCCACTTCCTCGTAATCTGTGCGGTTTAAGAACTGTTGCATGTAAGGATATCCCCTCAACGCATGCATACGGGCTTCTTCTACCTGTTTCATGATTTCAAACAAGTCCCTCTCCTTCGTGTCCACAGTGGAACGAAGCTCCAGCATCATATATCTCACGCTGTATTCATAAATAAAATCATAAACACCTAATTTGCTCCCAAAATAATGAAACAGCAAGCCCTTACTGATGACTGCCTCACGAACAATATCGTCCGTACTGGCATGACGATAGCCCTGCTTTGCGAAAACCTTCAGCGCAGCATTAATCATACGGTCCTGTTTCTCTTTATTTAAGTCAAAAAATTTTTCGTTCATCTCTCAACTCCTGCAGTACATTTCAAGCAGCCTTCCTCAAAATAATCCGGCCTAACTTCTCTCATCATATCATAATTAACAGTACATTCCTATCCAATCAATAAATTTTTTGTAAAATAATACATAATCTCTTTTCAATTTAACAGAATAGGATTAAAATAATAAATAGTAAAAACTATCCCCTTCGAAAGGAGTTTCTTATGGCAAAAAAATTTGGCAAGTTCCTGTTGGCAACCGCAGCTATCGGTTCCGCTGTCGCTGCAGCATGTTATTTCATGCAGAAGAAAGAAAATGCAGAAAATTCACCCGAGGATGAAGATTACGACGACTTCAGCGAGGATCTGGAGGAAGCATCCGAACCCGAAACCAATTATGTTCCTCTGACTCCCGGCGCCAAAGTGAAAGACAGCTCAGAGGAGGATTCCGGGGAAGAAAAGAAAGCTCCCCAGCCCGAGGCAACAGAAGAGACCGCAGAGGTTACTGAGGAAGCATCCGAGGAAATCGAAACCGAAGAATTTTTCAACGAAGAAGACTAAGTATTCCGAACTCAGCTCTTTGCAGCCGGGAATCACAAATGCCGCACGATTGTCATAACCGTGCGGCATTTTTATTTCTGTCGGCTTTGCTTAGTCTTTCTTCGGCAAAACGAAAGAACTCTTCAGGGAGACAATTCTGTTAAACACCGGTTTCTCTTCTGTGGAATCCTTAGGATCTACGCAGAAAAAGCCCTGTCTTACAAACTGGAATCTGTCATAGGCCTTTGCTCCGGCAAAAGCAGGCTCCAGATAACACTGTTTCACTATCAGTGAATCCGGGTTGAGATAAAGCTCTCCCTCCTCATTGTAGATGGAATCCATCTCATTTGCCTTCTCTTCATCGATCAGATTCTCATAGAGTCGAACCTCCGCAGAAACAGCTGTCTCTGCAGCCACCCAGTGAATCGTACCTTTTACCTTTCTTCCGTCAGGGCTGTTTCCACCCTTTGAGGCGGGATCGTAAGTACAGTGAACCTCTTTAATATTGCCGTTCTCATCCTTCACGCATCCGGTACAGGTAACAAAATACGCGTTCATCAGGCGCACTTCATTGCCGGGAAACATACGGAAATACTTCTTGGGAGGTTCCTCCATAAAGTCTTCTCTCTCAATATAAAGCTCTCTGCCAAAGGGAATCTCTCTGCTGCCAAGAGCCTCATTCTCCGGATTATTTACTGCCGTCAGCATCTCTGTCTGACCTTCGGGATAATTGTCGATCACCAGCTTTACAGGGTCCACAATGGCCATATATCTGGGTGCTTTCGCCTTCAGATCCTCGCGAATACAATACTCCAGAGCTGCATAATCCGCAATGGAATTTGCCTTGGAGACACCGCACATTTCCACAAACATTCTGATGGATTCAGGGGTAAATCCTCTGCGGCGAAGAGCTGCAATGGACACCAGTCTGGGATCGTCCCAGCCGTCCACGATGCCGGTCTGTACCAGCTTCTTGATATATCTCTTACCTGTTACCACATTTTTCAGGTATAACTTCGCGAACTCAATCTGTCTGGGCGGCTGAGGATATTCCAGTTCTCTCACAACCCAGTCATAGAGGGGTCTGTGATCCTCAAATTCCAGGGTACAGATAGAGTGGGTAATCCCCTCAATAGCGTCCTCGATAGGATGTGCAAAATCATACATAGGATATATGCACCAGGTATCTCCTGTATTGTGATGTGTCATATGTGCCACACGATAGATAACGGGATCACGCATATTGATATTGGGGGAAGCCATGTCAATGCGCGCACGGAGCACCTTTTCTCCATCTGCGTACTTTCCTTCTTTCATCTCCTCAAAAAGCTTCAGATTCTCCTCCACGGAACGAGTGCTGTAAGGATCCTCCTTACCGGGCTCTGTGAGGCTTCCTCTGTACTCTCTGATCTGTTCCGCCGTCAGATCGGACACATAAGCCTTCCCCTTGGAAATCAGCTTACATGCCGCTTCGTACATCTGGCCGAAGTAATTGGATGCAAAGAACAGCCTATCTTCCCAGTCAGCTCCCAGCCACTGAATATCCGCTTTGATAGACTCCACAAATTCGATATCCTCCTTTGTAGGATTGGTATCGTCAAAACGCATATTAAACTTTCCGCCGTATTTCTGCGCCAGTCCGTAATTCAAGAGGATACTCTTGGCATGTCCGATGTGCAGATAACCGTTGGGTTCCGGCGGAAAACGTGTATGCACACTGTCATATACTCCCTCTGCCAGATCCTTATCAATTGCCATCTCTATAAAATTTCTCGATTCTGTCTCACCCATATCATTATCCTAACCTTTCCGCTAAAACCATGTGCCTATGATAGCACAACTGCCCATTCCCCCGCAAGTATGAAGTTCTCAGGAAAGCATTTCGTAGCTCTTGGGGAACAAATCCTTTTCCACAACAGAAATCACCTTAGGATCGTCACATCTGATCACCAGGTAATCTCCCGGTTCTCCGCGCATATACCGGTTCTCCTCATCTATGTCAAACACCTTCACACCCTTATCCAGAGAGCGTGCATAAACCATTACTTTCTCTGTGGGAATACTGCTGTGGGCATATTTTGTCAACAACAGAGCTTTTCCATTGTTTCGGTTCTTAATCATAGGAGCATATTCTATTTTCTGCAGAGAATCCCGCCATTTTACGGTATCTTCCAGAACCTGATATTTTTCCTCAAAGTTCTTGCGATGCATGGGATATGCGTTCCCCTTGGCGTCCATAATAATATACAGGTCATGGGTCACCGTCATATCCATATCGCCTTCAAGGGTACGAAGGGTAATCGGGGTACCCTCCGGAAGTAATTCCGACATCTGTACAAAGGGCTGTGGAAGCCTGCGCTTCACATATCGACACATTGCCGTCAGATCAGCTTCATAATTCTCCGCATAAATCAGCTCATAGCTGTCAAAATATTTCTTCATGCGCAGGTTGAAATAGGTCTCCGGAGGTAAGGAGCCGTAATTGTCTTCATACAAACGCAGGCTGACAAAGCCGCCTGCCTTCTCATAATGTCCTCCGCCGGAACCGATTCCCTCCGAGAGATACCCGGCAAGCTCGTTGGCATTTACCTCCGGCACGCAGCTTCTCACAGAGAATTTGTAACCATCGTTGACCTCATTAAACACCACACAGGAATCAATCACATCCACTTGAAGCAGGAAATCACTGATCAGTCCCAGGAGATTGGGGTCACAAGGCTGAGCCTTGATCACAGCACATCTATAGTCCTCATTAAAGTTGTATTTTATCAATGCGATGCCTGCTATTTCCAATTCCTCTAATGTGAGATTGGCATTGCGGAATCTTGTAATCAGGCTCTTGTCAAAGGTGACATCCTCCCGCATATCCATGTCCAGCGGATTATACAGCTCAGAGAACTGGGCCGTATCCATAAAAAGACCATAGTAAAGTGCCGTACCCAGATGCTCACATTCCTCCAGATCAAATCCCTCTTCCTTCAACAGCTTCCATACCAAAGTTGAACAGCTTCCCAGATTGGAATTGATGATGCTCATGGGACGAGCTTCCTTCTCCAGCTGATGATGGTCGATCACCGCTACATTATCAGAAATGATTCCGGTCACATTGCCGGAACCATACTGACAGTCCACAGTGATCAGCAAACTATCGTCGCCCTTCATCTCGCAGGTCCCCGGCCTGATGTATTCCACAGGCAGATTCAGCTCGTCCTTCATAAGCCGAAGATTTGACTTATGAATCTCACGGCTGCCGCTATACACCAGGCGGACATTTTTACCCTTTTTTTGAAAATAGCAATAAAGACCATATCCGGATGCCAAACTGTCGGCATCCGGATTGTCATGACATTGAATTATGATTTGATTGTATTTACACAGTTCCGAAAGAATCATCGATATCCCTTCTCAACCTCTCCCATAATTGTAACTTAGTGATGGAACAGTCTGATGCCCGTGAATGCCATGACCATTTCGTACTTATCACAGCACTCGATCACTGCATCATCACGAACAGAGCCACCGGGCTGAGCAATATATTTTACACCGCTCTTATGAGCTCTTTCGATATTGTCGGAGAAGGGAAAGAATGCATCAGAACCAAGCGTCACATTCTGCATGCCATCCAGCCATGCTCTCTTCTCTTCCCTGGTAAACACCGGAGGCTTTACCTTGAAGGTATGTTCCCACACACCATCCGCCAGAACATCCATGTACTCATCACCGATATAGACATCAATGGCATTGTCTCTGTCGGCTCTGCCAAGTCCCTCTGCAAACTGAAGGTTCATGACCTGGGGTGCCTGACGCAGATACCAGTTATCAGCCTTCTGTCCGGCAAGCCTGGTACAGTGGATTCTGGACTGCTGACCAGCACCGATACCGATAGCCTGTCCCCCTTTAACGTAGCACACGGAGTTGGACTGTGTATACTTCAGGGTAATCAGCGCAATCTTCATATCAATCAGTGCGCTTTCGGGTATCTCCTTGTTCACGGTCACAATATTGGAAAGAATATCCCCATTGATGTCCAGTTCGTTTCTTCCCTGCTCAAAGGTAATGCCATACACCTGCTTCTTCTCAATAGGCGCAGGGACATAAGAAGGATCAATCTGAAGCACGTTGTAGCCACCCTTCTTCTTCTGCTTCAGCATCTCCAGCGCTTCCTCCGTATAACCGGGTGCAATCACACCGTCGGAAACCTCTCTCTTAATCAGTTTTGCGGTGTCCGCATCACAGATGTCGGAAAGAGCGATAAAATCACCGAAGGAAGACATTCTGTCTGCACCTCTTGCTCTTGCGTAGGCACAGGCAAGGGGAGAAAGCTCACCCAGATCATCCACCCAGTAAATCTTCGCCAGAGTCTCATCCAGCGGCAGACCAACGGCTGCACCTGCCGGAGAAACATGCTTGAAGGAAGTGGCTGCGGGAAGTCCGGTAGCCTCCTTCAGTTCCTTTACAAGCTGCCAGCCATTGAACGCATCCAGAAAATTGATATATCCGGGTCTGCCGTTCAACACGGTAACGGGAAGCTCACTTCCGTCTTCCATGAAGATTCTGGAAGGCTTCTGGTTAGGGTTACATCCGTATTTCAATTCTATCTCATTCATGCTCTTTTCTTTCCTTTCTGCTTAACAATTCTTGTTAACGATGCGGGTCTCATATTTACCGGTTGCGATGTCAATAAATCGCACAAAAAGAGAGACCTTATTTTCTTCATTCAGGCTGTTCCAGATCATGTCGGTAAAACTGTCAATATCCCCGGTAATCTCTACCTGCTTCGGCTCTCCCTCAAAACTGGGAAGCGGATTCCCGTCATGCATATAGGTATGAATGAATCTGCCCTCTCCGGGAAGCGGATTCTCATAGGTAAAGGTATTTCTTATGCAGGAAGAGGCGTCGCCATGATTGCTCTTCAAAATAGACATTGCAAAATTATACTTTCCACCCTCAATATGCATGATACCGGAAATACGAGGTGTATAATTCGGTGCGTCCGGCTCAAATTCACGACATCTCAGAGACTGTTCAAAAGTAAGCTGTTTATCCATTCCCTCATAAATAGTGTCTGTCTGATCTCCGTTGGTAACAATGGTTTTATTACCCAGAACTCTCACAGGTGCATATATGATCAGACTGGGGTCTTCCAGCTTGGAAGGGTCAAAGGCTTCCGTACGGATCCCTTCTCCTTCGGTCACAAAAACACGATTGCGGCTGTTTGAGCTTCTTCCCATGATAAAATATGCGGTTACAGCCTGTTTCCCGTCCGGAGTCCGTCCGATTACAATTCCTCTTCCGGGATACGCATTGTTTTTCAGTTCCTGATTCAGTTGCAGCATAATCTCCTCCTTTAACTTTGCGAAAAAACGACCACCTGCGCATCACAAAACAAGTGGTGCCCAGGCGGTCGGCTTCAAAAATCTACTGCACTCCCTGTAGTTATCCTACTTCCGCCAGTCATGCAGCCGTTAACTTCATCTTACATGTTTCTTTCCTGTTTTGCAAGTTCTTTTTCAGGACAGTACTTCTTTTCAAAATCCTCACGTTTCAGCGGACGGTCAAAATAATATCCCTGAATGTATTTGACCTTCATGTCTTTCACTACCTTGTACTGTGATTCTGTCTCGATGCCTTCCACACAAATGCTGACTCCAAGTGTCTCAGCCAGTTCCGCAACCAGCTTTACAAAGGATTGAGAATAGGCATCTTCCGCCAGCTCCTTCACGAAGCTCTGATCGACCTTGATCACATCAAAAGGAATCTCACGAATATGATTCAGAGAGGAATAACCGGTACCGAAGTCATCCAGCGCAATCTTTACCCCCAACGCCTTAATCCTTGCAAGGATCTCCTTCATTCTGTCCATGTCATTGATTGCCAGGCTCTCCGTAACCTCAAGGGTAAGGTTCTCGGGTGTAAGCCCGGTCTCTTTCAACACCCCTGCAACAATCTCCACCACATCCGGCTGTAACAGCTGTACAACGGAAAGATTCACATTTACCTTATACGGTAACCCCGCTTCGTTCCATTGCCTGCAACAGGTACAGGCTCTTTTTAACACATAATTTCCAATGGGATTAATCAGTCCCAGATACTCTGCCAACGGAATAAAATCCGCAGGCGGAATAAAGCCCAGTTTTATACTGTTCCAACGAATCAATGCCTCTGCGCCGATGCATTTTGTCTGATCCTGTACATCTATGATAGGCTGGAAATATACTTCAAACTCTTCATAGTTTTCCACCATGGCATCCCGCATGCTTTTCTCCATGTCAAGACGTCTTCCTGAGGCGGAATTGATTCCCGGATTGTAGTGGGCCACACGATTTTTACCGCTTTTCTTGGCTTCGTACATAGCAATATCCGCTTTTTTGATCAGATCCGGAACAGATTCCCCAAGATCCGGGAAGGTGACGATACCCATACTCATGGTACAGTAATAATCCGCATCCTTCAAAAACCAGGGCTTTGCAAATATCTCCTTGATTCCTTCCAGAATCTCATCCATCCTGCCATAATGCTCTGCAGGCACAACAACGACAAACTCATCGCCGCCCATACGATAACAGGTATTCTCAATGCCCTCGATTCTCTGAAGTGCATGGGAAATCGCTTTTAGCAGCACATCTCCGTACTGATGTCCCAATCCATCGTTGATATGCTTAAAATCATCCAGGTCAATATACAGCAGTGCTCCCGTAGTCCCTGACTTCTTCGCCCGGTCAATATGTCGCGCAAGATCTCTCTCGCAACACATTCTGTTATAAAGTCCTGTAAGGAAATCCGTATATGCCTGCTGCTCAATCTTTCTCTGATACAGCTTTTTATCCGTTGTATCATACAGAGAATAAAGCATGGCAGAATTGCCGTCCACCCAGGAAATCTCCTTACATATCATGTCATACCATTTGGATTCTTCAAGATAGTGAATCTCAAAAACACCGTTATTGTGACCGGAACTCTTGCCACTCTTTAATAAATCCCCGAAGGTATGCTCTCTGAGTTCCTTCGGAAAAGTATTCTTTAATTTCTGATTTGCAAAAAGACAATTCCCGGAAGCCTTGTCCATGACAAAAATAGAACATCCCACATTGTCCAGAATCGCTTCCAACGCTTCGTAGGAGCTTGCCAGGGAATTCTTTTGTATTCTTTTCGTCAGAATGCTTTGAAGCACCTTTACGGCATCTGCAGTAAACTTAATCTCCTGCATATTCCAGACATAATCTTTTTGCCTGTGATTCAATGACAGTACCATCCTGTCACCGTTTTCCCGCCCAATAACAGGAAACACCATAATTGCTTTAACGTCGATTTTTTCTTTGATTTCCCCCTGAAACTCCCCGTCCATCGTATTGGAGGAATAAATCAAAGGTTTGTTGGTACGAAGCCAGGGATAGACCTTCAGATTACAATTCCGCTCAAAATACGGCACCTGACCGGAGTCTGTCCACTGAGACAAGATGTCCATTGTTTCCTCACCGGAGTGCAATTGGAACAAAAGCGCCGTATCAACGCACAGATGTTTTGCCAATATGCCAAGCCACTTGTCCATCACCGACTCTATCCTGTCATCGCTGTCAAGCAGCTGTACCACTTCCGTAGTGTGTTCAATGGTATGAAGTGTCTGGCTCATCTCCTGTTCAGCCCAGCGGCTCCTGCGGCTCTCTGCTTCCGCATTGTATCGGGAAGCAAGGTTGTGCATAACAATACCGGTCAGGTCTCTCAGCAGATCCAATATCTGAAGGAACCTTATCTCCTGCCCGGCATTTCCCTCCAACGCATAGACAATCCAGCACATTCTCGTGTCCGCATCCGCCTGCACAGCAACAGCGGCGGCAAAGCCTTTTCCGCTTCCCAACACTTCCACTGCCTGATCTTCCAGAGAGCCGGCCTCCACTCTTTCGAGCAGGATATCCGACAATCGGTTTTCCTCATATCCGCGGACCAGTTCGGCTTCCTTTTCCGTTCCGGAAAACCGGGTAATCTTCTCACTGCCATCTGTGCAGTATCCGCACACACCGGTTACCCGACAGAATTCATCCTGAATATGCTGTAGTTCTCCTT
This sequence comes from uncultured Lachnospiraceae bacterium, assembly GCA_945621435.1. GTDB lineage: Bacteria > Bacillota > Clostridia > Lachnospirales > Lachnospiraceae > Acetatifactor. The sequence continues at coordinate 55,209 of CALZBR010000008.1, read as the reverse complement.
TGCTGATCATATCGCTGGCAGACATTTTTCTCCCTCCGAAAACTGCCGCACTTATATATACATATTGTGCGGCAGTCTGTTTGTATTAATTCATGTTGTCAGGAACACTTGTTTACTCATCAACGCTATAGTTAGGAGCTTCTTTTGTAATATGGATATCATGAGGATGGCTCTCTTTCAGAGAAGCGGCTGAAATCTTGACAAATCTTCCGGTATCCTTCAATTCCTCAATGTTGCGTGCTCCGCAATATCCCATACCGGAGCGGAGACCACCGAGGAGCTGGAATACAGTATCTTCCACGTTTCCCTTGTAAGCCACACGGCCTTCTACACCTTCGGGAACCAGTTTCTTTGCATTCTCCTGGAAATAGCGGTCTTTACTTCCGTTCTCCATTGCTGCAATAGATCCCATTCCACGATATACCTTATACTTTCTTCCCTGGAACAGCTCGTACTCTCCGGGGCTCTCCTCACAGCCTGCAAACATACTTCCCATCATGCAGGCATTTCCGCCGGCAGCAATTGCCTTGGTAATGTCTCCGGAATACTTGATACCGCCATCGGCAATGATAGGTACACCATATTCTTTTGCTACCGAATAGCAATCCATAATTGCAGAAATCTGAGGAACACCGATACCGGCAACCACACGTGTGGTACAGATAGAACCGGGACCGATACCTACCTTAACCGCATCAGCTCCTGCTTCGATCAGAGCTCTGGTAGCGTCGCCGGTAGCAACATTTCCTGCGATTACCTGCAGATCGGGATATTTCTCCTTAATCATATGCAGACAGTTCAGAACATTCTGAGAGTGACCGTGGGCACAGTCCAGAACCACCACGTCAACCTTAGCGTTAACCAGTGCCTCTACACGCTCCAATACATTTGCGGTAATACCAACGCCTGCACCACAGAGAAGTCTTCCCTGGGCATCCTTTGCTGCCAAGGGATACTTGATGGTCTTCTCAATATCCTTGATGGTAATAAGACCCTTCAGGTTGAAATCCTTGTCCACAATAGGAAGCTTTTCCTTTCTGGCCCTTGCCAGAATCTGTTTTGCCTCCTCCAGGGTGATTCCCTCCTGTGCGGTAATCAGTCCCTCGCTGGTCATGGATTCCTTAATTTTCTTGGAAAAATCAGTTTCGAATTTCAGATCACGGTTGGTAATGATTCCTACCAGCTTACGCCCTTCCGTAATGGGAACTCCGGAAATACGGAATTTGGCCATAAGGGCATCAGCGTCAGCAAGCGTGTGCTCGGGACTCAGTGAAAAAGGATCGGTAATAACACCGTTTTCAGAACGTTTTACCTTGTCGACTTCCTCCGCCTGTGCTTCGATTGACATGTTCTTGTGAATAATACCGATACCACCCTGTCTTGCCATGGCGATCGCCATACGGTGCTCTGTCACAGTATCCATTCCTGCACTCATCAAAGGAATATTCAGCTTAATCTTCTTTGTCAGCCAGGTAGAAATATCTACCTGATTCGGTACCACCTGAGAATAGGCAGGCACCAGCAGAACATCATCAAAGGTAATACCTTCACCGATAATCTGTCCCATTTTCTTTCCTCCTGTGTCTAAATGTGTTTTCGTGTTCCATATTATATAACTCATAACCCCGGTCACAAATGTTTCCGGGGTTAATTGGATTTCTCAAGAGTGTATCAAAATTGCTCCGAAAAGTCAATCCAAAAATCACTCTTCAAAAACTTTTCTTGGTGCAACGTTTTTCATCATTTTAATCATTTCCGGGGAAGGACTTAAGATGAGCTTGACGCCCCCCTCATAATACATGCAATATCTGCGGTCCGGCTGATCCTCGTAACCGATACTGTAATCCTTAACCGTCACTGTGCGATTCCTGTAGTCATCCAGGTGATAGCTCTTCATCGGTGCCAGAATCTCCATTCTGTCCAGCTGATACACCGCCACTCTCTTTCTGGAGGTCTTCGCCATGACCTTATCAATCGTCAGCTCCTTGTCAAGATAGAGATATTCATACTCCAAATCTGTGCGGATCGTAACAAAATATCCTATGACACCGATAATAACGGCCAGAAGCAGGGGAATAACTGTCAGACCGTTCATGACGGAAAGAATAAAGAAAGCAAAAGCCAAAATATACAATGTATATTTGCCAACGATTGCCGCCGTAGAAGTTTTCTTCTTAACCAAACATTCGACATAAGACTCATTCATATCTCTTCCTCTTCCTGTCCTCACAGCCTTTGATGCTGCGGGACCTTTCACTCAATTCATAACAATATGATATCTCATTGAGTACAAAGTTGCAAGAGCGGCCGGTAAAATTTCATCTTAAGTATACAGTTTTTATTCTTTTTTAACATTCTGATTAGAAATGATACATTGACAAGCTTTTTGCCCACACTTATAATCTTGTTCATAAAGAAAGGCGGTAACGATTATGCCATTAATGGATGAATTTAAAGAAGAACGAGATGCCGTTAAAAATGGGACACCCAAACAAAAGCTTGCATATTTCTGGGATTATTATAAGTGGTATGTCATAGTAGGTATTGCGGCGATTATTATCCTCATCGCCACCATTCGCGACATTGTCAACAAAAAGGAAATTGCCTTTTTCGCCTGCATGCTGAATCTCTCCAGCGAATATATGGATGACAGTGCTACAGAAAGCGCCAAAGGCTTCACCGAATACTCAGGTATTGACACCAAAGAATACGAGGTTCGCTTAGATACTTCATTCCAGCTCAACGACCGCGCGGATGTAGCTGTCAATACTTCTCAGAAGCTGCTTGCTTATCTTGTCTCTTCGGACATCGATGTCATCGTTTCGGACAGTGAATCCGTTATGGATTTGGCCTACAACGGTTACTTTTACGACATGCGCGATTTTCTGTCTCCGGAGCAGCTGGAAGCTTATGGCGACTGCCTCTATTATATAGATAACGCCATCGCAGAAGAGGCAAAGGCAGCACATGAAGCGGTGGATCTGAGTTATACCCCCACCTACGCAGATCCTTTCAAGCCTGAAGACATGAAGGAACCCATTCCCGTGGGAATCGTACTGCCCGAACACTGTATCCTGAAAAAAGAATACTCCTTTGGTACCAAGGCAGGTGTAATCAGTGTGGTAAAAAATTCCAAACACACCGATCTATCCCATGCTTTTATTGAATTCATAATGCAATAAGCTTACTGCAGCATATCCCTTAACAATTGATTCACAGCTCCGGGATCGGCCTTACCCTTCATGGCTTTCATGGTCTGTCCCACCAGGAATCCGAGAGCTCGTTCTTTTCCATTTCGATAATCCGCTACGGACTGAGAATTTGCGGCAATGACCTCCTCCAGTATCTTTCGCAGAGCTGTGTCGTCGCTTACCATTTTCAGTCCTTTTTTTTCAACGTATTGCTTCGGATCCACATCTGATTCGAACATTACTTCAAAGACTTCCTTTGCAACAGTAGAATTAATTTGCCTTTCTTCCACCATCGCAATCAGATCCGCCAGATGCTTAGGGCTGAAACTAATGTCCTCCGGATCTTTTTCTTTCTCCTTCAGAATCCTAAGTGTTTCCACCATCAACCAGTTGGATACCTTCTTGGGCTGTGCACCAAGCGCTACAGTCTCTTCAAAGATATCTGCCATATGCCTGGATTCCGTAATGATTCCGATATCATATTCCGGTATATCATACTCCCGCTTGTATCGAAGCATTTTTTCCGGTCTGAATTCAGGTTGTCTTGCGCGTACCTCCTCCAGAAACTCTTCTTCTATCTTGATCGGCACAAGATCCGGATCCGGAAAATATCTGTAATCCTGTACATCTTCTTTGGAACGCATACAATACGAGATTTCCTTTGTTTCATCCCACCTTCTGGTCTCCTGAGTTACCTCTCCGCCCGCTTCCAGCAGCTCTATCTGTCGATTTCTTTCACATTCAATTGCCTTTCTTATGGAATGGAAGGAATTCAGATTTTTCATTTCCGTGCGGGTTCCCGGCTGAGCTGCCCCCTTCTCCTTTACGGACAGATTGACATCCACTCTCATGGAGCCTTCCTGCAGCTTACAATCACTGGCACCCAGATACTTAATCAGCATTTTAAGCTTTTCCAGATAGGCAATGACCTCTTCTGCACTGCACATATCCGGTTCCGAAACAATTTCGATCAACGGAACACCTGCACGATTATAGTCTATCAGCGTACAATTCTCCATCTCGTCATGAATCAGCTTCCCGGCATCCTCTTCCATGTGAATCTCATGAATACCGATGGTTTTTGTCGTTCCGGCCTGTTCTATCTCTATCCACCCGTCTCTGCAAACAGGCAGATAAAGTTGGGAAATCTGATAGTTCTGCGGATTATCCGGATAGAAATAATTCTTCCGGTCAAACCCGGAATGTCTTACAATCTCACAGTTTGTCGCCAGACCTACAGCTACCGCATGCTCCAGAACCCTTCTATTCAGCACCGGAAGCGCTCCCGGCATTCCGGTGCAGACCGGACAGGTATGTGAATTGGGATATCCTCCGAAAGCAGTGGAACATCCGCAAAATATTTTTGTATTGGTGGCAAGTTCAACATGAACTTCCAGTCCGATCACTGTTTCGTATTCCCTCGCCATCATCTGCCCTCCCTGTATATCTGTTCAAAGGTATAGGCTATCTGAATCAGTTTCTTTTCCTGATAACAATCCCCAATGAGCTGCAGCCCGATTGGAAGACCTTTGCTGTCCGCACCACAGGGTATACTGATTGCCGGCAGTCCCAGCAGATTGGCAGAAATCGTATATATATCGCTTAGGTACATTTGAATCGGATCCTTCAGGCTTTCCCCCAGCTTCGGAGCTGTAGTCGGTGTTACCGGTCCCAGAATACAATCATATCTGTCAAAGGTTCGAGAAAAAACCTCCTTCAGCATCGCTTTTACACGCAATGCTTTCAAATAATATGCATCATAATAGCCGGAACTAAGCACATAACTCCCCAGCATGATACGACGCTTAACTTCCGTTCCAAACCCCTGCGCACGGGTTTTTCTGTACATCTGATGAAGATCCCGCACTTCATCGGCGCGGTACCCGTACTTGACTCCGTCATAGCGTTCGAGATTGGAACTTGCCTCTGCAGATGCTATGGTATAATAAGCCGGAACCGCATAGTCCACCAGACTCAGGTCAAACTCCTCCACCTGTGCTCCTTCTGTCCGTAGCAATTCCGCTGCACGCACAACCGCATCTCTAACCTCGTCAGAGAGTCCCGCACCCAGGTAGTCTCTCGGTACACCGATTCGCATTCCCTGCACATTCCTGATCAATGCCGCAGTAAAAGCACCCTCTTCTCTTCTTATGGAGGTGGAATCCTTACTGTCATATGAGGCAATGGTTTCCAGCACAACGGCACAGTCTTCTACTGTCTTGCAAAGCGGTCCTATCTGATCAAGGGAAGACCCATATGCCACAAGTCCATATCTTGACACAGTGCCATAGGTAGGCTTCATCCCCACGATGCCACAATAAGCGGCCGGCTGCCTGACCGAACCACCGGTATCTGAACCAAGAGCGAAGAAACACTCCCCGGAAGCCACTGCGGCAGCGGAACCTCCCGACGATCCCCCTGGTACATATTCCGAATTGCGTGGATTTTTCGTTACGCCAAATGCTGAAGTCTCTGTTGTTGACCCCATAGCGAACTCATCCATATTGGTTTTCCCGATTACAATCGCTCCCGCCTTTTCCAGGTTCAACACCGCCTGTGCCGAAAAGGTCGGAATATAGTTTTCAAGCATACGGGAAGCACAGGTTGTTCTCATTCCTTCTGTACATATGTTGTCCTTGATGGCAACCGGCACTCCTGCCAATGGACCGGAGACTTCTCCGGTCTCTATTTTCTTTTGTATCTCTGTTGCCTGCAGCTGAGCACGTTCCCTGTCAATCGTCACATAGCAATGATAACACTCTTCTGTTCTTTCTATCTGTTCCAGTACGGCTTCCATTGCCTCTGTGGCTGTCGTTTTTCTCTTCCTGATAGCTTCAGCAAGTTCCGTGGCACTCATCTCCAAAAGTACTGATTTGTCCAATTTCTGCCTTCATCCTTTCTATCAGTAACCGTTTTCCCAGACTGCGTCAAAATGTCCTGGGGACCACAAACATTCCTTCTTTATGACATGGTGCGTTTCGTAAGGTAGCCTCTGAGCCTCCTTCACGCTGAACCTTGTCCTCACGAAATACATTTTGCAGCGGAAACACATGAGACATAGGCTCTATCCCTGTGGTGTCCAATTCGTTCATCTTTTCTACGTAATCCAGCATCCGCCCCATATCTCTTTTGGCCGCTTCCTTCTCTTCCCCGGACAGCTCCAGTTCCGCCAAAGCCTCTATATATTCCAGGGTCGCATCCGTTATAACCTTTGCCATGATCCAGTTTTCTGTCCTTTCTGTTTATGTAACAGATTAGTTGAAGTGATAGATGTAACTCTCCCAGTTCGTGAGATAAACATCACCGTCTGCAGTTCTGGTAAAGTATCCCTCATCTACCAGTTCCTGAATCAGTTTAGCAGTGTCCTCACCATAAGCCAACCCCAATTGATAATAAGGCTCCCCCACAACGACTGGTGCCTGTTTCCCAAGCTGGTCCGAAACGAACTGCATGTATATGCGGATTTTACGTTCTGCATGAAAGGCAGCATTTTCCGGTACTTCCACGCCGACCTTCGTGCAAAAAGTAACCAACATTTCATGTTGTGCCCTTGCCTCAATCTGCCCCCATGCGCCTATCACACAATTGTAATTCTTAATGGGATCCGACAATTGAGTAACGCGCTGCGTAACAGTCGCTTTATCGAGACCCTTTGCATAATCCTCTTCCAACTCTGCCAAGCCGATTCTGAATTCAGCATAACTGCGGATCTGTTCCAGATGTGGAAGCATCAGGCTCAGGACATCCTGCAGGCTGATGGGCAGGGGTAACGTATTGCTCTCTATACCTGCCGCAATCATTTCCTTCAAAATAGGAATACTTCTGTTACATCTTTCCAGAAGTTCCCGCGCCGGATAATCGGCACTTTTCAAAATGTGGTTCGGACTGTTCCATAAGAAAGTATCCGCACTGCTCCCGGTTCTTGCATCCTGAATAATATCCAGCATTTCCGCAAAACTGTCAGCATACTTTTCTCCCACTGCTGCATTGGAAATCGCTGTGAACAATTCCTCGTTCGTGATTTCCGGGTCGATCAGCATCTGTGCAGCACAGTACAAGGAAAACACATTCAACACATGATAAGAATCCATTTCACTCCAATAGGTGGGCTTAATCATGGAATCATATTCTCTTGCCGTATCATAGACAGAACGGATAAAATCCATGTTAAAATGCATTGCTGCCAGCTGATCAATCTCCATTTCGCAGGTATTCCATGCCCAGGTGCCGGCACGGCATCCGAGCCTGGCTACTTCGCCTCGGAATTTCTCATAGTCCCTTTGGGGATTCTCATGATATCCGTCTTCATATAAAGTAATGTCCGTCCCCAGAACATCCACGTAGACCTGTTTGTCATAAGTATCAACCCAACAGCTGACACCAAAATCAATATCCGGATTCACTGCCAGGAACTTATCACGAAGCATCTTGGCGTAATAAGCTATCTCTTCTGCCGTAAAAAGATTGCCCGGATCATAATAATGACCAATCACTCTGTCACAGCAATCAGCCAGGTCCGCATAGATATCGTAGTATTTCTCAAATGTTGCCAATGCCTCCTCGGATTCGTAGGAATATCCCGATCCCGGCGAACGATACTTTACAGAATTATCCACCCAGCTGCAATCCGCGAACTCGGATCCCCACACCCAGAGTGTAAATTTCATGTCCATGGAATGAGCGGCATCCGCAAGAATTCTAAGCTTTTCATGAACTGCCTGCCAGCTTCCGAGACCGGCCCATGCCGAACACATGTCGGTCACCTGGATTCCCGTAAACCCACAGAATTTCATCATCTTCACATATTCATACAGCTGGTCTTCCGTAAAATAAATTATCTGATTCTTTACGCTGACCGCGCTATCCATATATGCACCACGGCTCCAATTGACATTCCAAAGCGTGATAATCGGCTCCCTCTCCTCCATCCAGGGGGTCTTGTCAACCACCAGACCCGGAATATGAATTGTGGAGTTGATATTACTGATATGCTCCTCCTCTGTACCGGCCTTGATCCATCCCAAATATACGTTAACAAAGAGATGCACACCATCACTCATTCCGTCCTTATTTTTCACCTTGATAAGGACCTTACCATCTTCAATCAGTATTTTCCTCTCTGTATCCATACTCTCGTCCACGCAGAGAGTAATGGTATTGGGATTCGATGTACCTTCAGATTCTATGCGCAGTTTTTGTCCACAGGTTCTTTGAATGTAGGTCTGCAATTCCCTGCAATCTCTCTTTCTTGCGTCAGCGCCTTTCACTATTACGAATTGTTCAATCGCAACGTCTCCGATATATACCGCCTCTTTCCTATTGGCTTCCACAGGATAATCCTCTATTGCAAGATAATTATTATTTTCTCTTATACTACCGATTGTTAGCAGCAGACCGGTGAATAGCAGCAGACCGGTGAATAGCGCATATATCCACTTTGATTTAAACATAGCGGTTCCTCCTTCAAATAACATAATACATTTATTTTATCATACTAAGCTCCCGATAGCAAGTTATTCAGCCCTTCGTAACACAATTCCTTCAAACATAAAATCTCGGAATACCGAAACGTATTCCGAGACGACCAATTACCATGTATACTTTATCCATCCCCAACACATCGCCAGGAATTCACCGCACATGTACATTCCCCGCAACCAGATGAGCACTGACCCCGCCCACATAGGCCATAACAGATCCTTTCTTTTCTCAAGAATCTTACCGGTCATGGATATAATAACGCAAATCATAAATACCATAGTTCCGAAAGAGGCTCTGTCAGGATAGTGAGGTGATAATACCATTGCCCCCCAACTTAAAAGAGCCAATAGCAACAGATATATATTCTGCCTTCCGATGGGAATCTTCAACGCGCACTTTCCAACCAAAAGTACTGCCGCAAGCACAAGCAGGGTTGGAAACAAATATTCCATCGTCGCCTTGCCTTCTGCGTAGCATCTCATAAACAATCGCCACAGAAAACCATATTCTCTGTCAGGTGCCTGACTGCTTCTCACAAAGTTTCCCGGTGCAACAATCACCATGATGCTTCCCATCAGACAGGATATGCTTCCCAACAACATCCAACAGGGAATTTTACTCTTTTTCTTCGCTGTGGTCAGGATAACGGCCACACTCAGGAGCCACACGGCAGGACCCATATTTTCGTTGCTCCAGCCTGCCAGTATGCCAAGGGGAAAAATCCAAAAAACAATGCCCGGCAACGGTGACACCGTAGTATCTTCCCCAACCTCGCGCAGATAACAGAAAACAAACAGCAATATAAAAACTGTAATATACAGATAATTCGCCGCACCCGCCTGCCAGAACATACTCATCTTCCAGTTCGCATTCAGTCCCAGCACCATGGCTGTTGCTCCGAAGAATGCTCCCAGATGTTTCTGCCGAGCCACCAGACATATGCTTCCGGCAAGCAGCAGGGTAAAGATAATATTCAGAATATCCGCAACCTGTTCCCCTGTCAGCAGGGTTAACTGCAGAATACCATGGGTCATGCTCCTGCCACCCCAGTTTTTATAATGCCAGATCTGGCTCTTCACGATATCCCCCAAGGTGCGAATCGGGGTATCCTCTGACAGCATCGTGGAATACCAGATATCGTCCATCATAAACGGTACTCTTCGATGTGTCAGATACATCACGAGAATCGAGATTCCCAACAAGATTATCGTCAGTATACCAAGTATTTTTTTGCTTTTCTTTTCTGTCACCTTTACTCCTCCGCCCGCTATTACAGCTGCAGGCTCTTAATCCTCTCAACCGCTTCCACTGTATTCTCATAGCTGCCAAAAGCGGTCAAACGAAAATAAGTTTCTCCGTGTGGTCCGAATCCCGATCCCGGTGTACCAACCACATTTACCCTCTCCAGCAGGCAATCGAAAAACTCCCAGCTTGTCATTCCATTGGGTGCTTTCAGCCAGATATAAGGCGCATTGACACCACCGGATACCGTATAACCGACTTCCTTTAATCCCTGATAAATATAACGTGCATTGTTCATATAGTAAGCTACCTGTGCTTTCAACTGTGCTTTCCCCGCTTCGGAATAGACTGCTTCACCGGCACGCTGAACAATATAAGGTGCTCCGTTGTATTTCGTTCCATGTCTTCTTGCCCACAAGGAATGTAAGGATACTTCTCCACATTTCAATTCCTTGGGAATCACCGTGAATCCAAGTCTCACGCCTGTAAACCCGGCATTCTTGGAAAAAGAACGCAGTTCAATTGCACAGGTCCTGGCTCCCTCACACTCATAGATGCTGTGGGGAATATTTTCCTCGGATATATATGCTTCATATGCAGCATCGTAAATAATGACTGCGCCACACTTATTTGCATAGTCTACCCAGTCCTGAAGCTGTGCTTTTGTGATAGCTGCTCCTGTGGGATTATTGGGGAAACAAAGATAGATCAAGTCAGGTGTTTCCATGGGAAATTCCGGTGCAAATCCGTTTTCAGCAGTACAGGGCATATAGATTACGTTACTCCAGATCTGCTTTGCAGCATCATAATCCCCGGCTCTTCCGGCCATAACGTTGGAGTCCACGTAGACCGGATATACAGGATCACATACAGCAATACGACTGTCTGCACTGAAAACCTCCTGTATGTTCGCAGAGTCACTCTTCGCTCCGTCAGAAACAAATATTTCATCTGCCGCAATCTGACATCCTCTTGCCTGATAGTCATTTTTCGCAATTGCATTTCTCAAGAATTCATAACCCAGATCCGGTGCATATCCACGAAATGTCTCAGGCTTCGCCATCTCATCCACCGCACTGTGTAAAGCTTCGATAATTGCCGGTGCCAGGGGCTGCGTGACATCTCCGATTCCAAGGCGAATAATTTTTTTCTCGGGATGTGTCTCACTGTATTCTCTTACCTTTCTGCCAATGGTGGAAAAAAGATAACTGCCCGGAAGTTTCAAATAGTTTTCATTCACTCTGCTCATAACTCAATCTCCCCCTCGAATACAATTTCTGCAGGTCCCGTCATATATACGATATTTTCTTCCCTGTTCCACTCAATCTGTAATTCTCCGCCCAAAAGCTTCACAGTGATCTTGTTTTCCGTCAGTCCGTTGAGAACACAGGCAACTGCTGTGGCGCAGCAACCGGTTCCACAGGCCAGGGTCTCCCCGGTTCCTCTCTCCCAGACACGCATAAACACATTCTCTCTGTCCAGAATCTCCACAAACTCTGTATTGATACGCTCCGGAAAACGGACATGATTCTCAAAAGAAGGTCCAATCTCCTCCAGGTTCTTATCCGCCACTCCGTTCATAAAGATGACCGCATGCGGATTCCCCATAGAAACACAGGTCATCCTGTACTCTTCATCATCTACATAAATCAGTTCATCCACCACCGTTTCATTGTCTGAAAGAACCGGAATTTCCGATGCATGTAACACAGGGCTTCCCATATTCACACGAACCTTCTTAACGGAGCCTCGCGCACCGACAGCCGGATTCCTGCCCTCTAAAGTCAGGCTGAGATACTTTACACTTCCTGCACTGACAATGGAAATCTCCTCCTTGTCGGTAAGCCCTTTATCATATACATACTTAGCCACACAGCGGATTCCGTTGCCGCACATCTGTGCTCTGGTACCGTCTGCGTTATACATTTCCATTTCAAAATCAGCTTCCGCGGATGGATTGATAAAAATAACGCCATCTCCGCCGATACCAAAATGTCTGTCGCTCAAACGTTGTACAATTTCCGGTTTCTTCTCTGCAGGTATCTGCTCTGTTGCTCCGTCAACATAAACATAATCATTTCCGCAGCCTTGCATCTTCGTAAATTTCATTTCTGTTTTTATCCTTTCCGTTTCGCCATTTCCGTCCGATTTCAGCAAAACAAAAGGGCAGTCCTATCCCAACATAGAACGCCCTTGTCCTTCCACATCATATCAGTGATACGCACTCTCTGTCAATGAATATTTTACAAAGATGCATAATCCTCTTCTGTCATTCATAATGTGTATAAAGAATTCTAATCTGTTGAAATCAAGGGGAATTCAAATGAGCGCAAAAACAAAAATTGTCGTACTTCACATGAAGGAACTGATTTATACCGGCATCTTTGCCGTCCTGGGAATTCTGTTCATCATTCTGTTGATCATGATGCTCCTTCCGGACAAAGACAAGAACCAAACCGCCTCCCCGGACCCTGCAACAGCTGCCAGTGGGGAATCTATATACATACCGGGCGTCTATACCACAGAACTCGTACTGGGAAGTGAAACACTTGATGTAGAGGTTACCGTAGACCGGAACACCATTACTTCCATCAGGATGGTAAACTTAAACGAAGCCATCGCCACCATGTATCCATTACTGGAACCCACCTTTGAATCCATCTGCAATCAGGTATATGAATTACAAACTTTAGACGGCGTTACCTACTCCGCCGAGAATAAATATACTTCACTGGTTCTGCTGGAAACCCTTCAGACTTCTCTGGATAAGGCTTTGATCACACAGTAAAACTTATCTCATCCAACTTCAAATACGGGCGCGCAGGCGTCCGTATTTCTTTCTGCCATCCCCTTCCTGCGGTTTTCATTCACGTTGACTCAGGGTTCCTGCAAGCTCATATCTATGGGAGATTCCCACAATGCTCTGCTTCTTCCAGCCACAATCCGGCACATGCGTCAGAGGGCATTCGCCAGTCTCCTCTGGGGGAAAGTGCTATGCTTCCCACCTTCGGTCCATCCGGCAGACAGGAACGCTTGAACTGGTTCTGGAAAAATCTCTTATAGAAGTTTTTCATCCATTTCAAAATCTCTTCTTCCGAATAACTCTCCTTCAAAGCACACTTCGCCACCCTGAAAAGTTTAGCAGGGGCATATCCAAATCTTAAAACATAATACAAAAAGAAATCATGTAATTCATACGGTCCCACCAGCTCCTCTGTCTTCTGGGCAATCTCTCCTTCCTTGGGGGGAAGAAGTTCCGGACTTACCGGAGTATCCAGCACATCCTCAAGCACGGTCTGAAGCTCTGCATTATCGCAGGTGTCCGCATAATACTTTACCAGATGACGTACCAGTGTTTTAGGTACCCCAGCGTTCACGCCATACATCGACATATGATCCCCGTTATAGGTCGCCCATCCCAGTGCCAGTTCCGACATGTCTCCAGTTCCGATCACGAGTCCGTTTACCATATTGGCAATATCCATCAACACTTGAGTACGTTCTCTTGCCTGACCGTTTTCATAGGTCACATCATGCCTGCTTTCCTCCTGACCAATATCGTGAAAATGAACCCGTACGGCTTCTCTGATATCAACCTCGCGAAGGGTCACTCCAAGAACCTGTGACAGCTTGCAGGCATTCTCATAGGTTCTGTCTGTGGTGCCAAAACAAGGCATCGTAATGGCATAGATACCTTTCCTGTCAATTCCCAACAGATCAAATGTCCGCACCGTTACCAGCAGCGCCAGAGTGGAATCCAGCCCTCCGGAAATACCGATCACTGCTGTTTTCGCACCGATATGTTCATATCGCTTTTTCAAGCCATAGGATTGAATGGCTAAGATTTCTTCGCACCTCTGCCGTTTCTTTCTTTCATCCGACGGCACAAAAGGCATAGGGCTGAAATATCTTTCCAGATTTGTCTCTGCCAGTTCAAATGTAAAATGAACCTTTTTGTATATTTTCTGTGGTTCCTTTCCAAAGGTTCCCATCTTTTTTCTGTCAGCAACAATTCTCTGTACGTCCAGGTCAGCATACAAAATCTCATTATGAAATTTCTTTGCCTGCGCAAGGATAGTCCCGTTTTCAGCAATTAAGTTGTGTCCGCCAAACACCAGGTCCTGCGTAGACTCACCTTCCCCGGCAGAAGCATAAATATATCCGCAGATCAATCTTGCACTTCCGGATCTGACCAACAGCTCTCTATATTCGTCCTTACCGATCGTCTCATTGGAAGCTGACAGATTCGCTATCACGGTTGCTCCCATCAGTGCATGATTGGTACTGGGGGGATTTGCCACCCATAAATCTTCACAAAGCTCACAGGCAACCCGTAATTCCGGAATATTGTCACAGACAAAGAGAAGATTCGTACCAAAGGGAATCGTTCTTCCTGCGAAGCTATACTCTGCAACTTCCTCATTGCCTTGCGCAAAATGTCTGCCTTCATAGAATTCCGCATAGGACGGGATGTTGGTTTTCGGTACCATGCCAAGGATTTCACCATTCTGCAGAACCGCTGCCACATTGTAAAGCTTTCCTTCTCTCTCTACAGGCAGACCTACCATTACCAGTGCATCTTTTCCCTTCGTCGCCTCTGCGATCTGAAACAGCTGGTTCCCTGACTCCTGAATCAGGAGCTGCTGCAGGTACAAATCTCCACAGGTATACCCTGTCAGACACAACTCAGGAAATACAATGATTTTTGCTCCCCGTGCCATTGCCTTCTCCAAACCCTCACAAATCACTTCCCTGTTGTAGAGAGGATTGGCCACTTTGATTTTTGGTGTTACAGCCGCTACTTTTATGAATCCCTGTCTCACGTACGCCTCTTTCTCCGATTCCCGGCAGAGTTCTCTCTGAATTAACCGTTACACTGTTGCAGGATTGTCTTCAATTCCTCCACACTGAATTTGTATTGTGCATTGCAGAAATGACAATTAACCTCAATCTCTTTTCCATCCTCAATCATATCCTGTATTTCTTCGGCTCCCAGGCTGATTAATACCTTCTCTATCTTCTGCCTGCCGCAGTTACAGGAATATGCAATGGGCATCTTGTCCAGCGCCTCCGGATTCAAGCCCTCCAAGAGGATCTCCAGCATTTGTTCCGGAGTGTTTCCTTCTTTTAGAATTGATGTTACGGAGCTGATCTTTTGCAGATTCTTCTCCAATTTTTCAATCACTTCATCCTCAGCAAAAGGCATCAGCTGAATGATAAATCCTCCTGCCTGGCAAACCGTGTTGTCACGATTCATTAATACTCCAAGTCCCACCGAAGAGGGAACCTGCTCAGAGGTGGCAAAGTAATAAGTCAAATCCTCCGCTATCTCTCCTGTCTGTAACTCAGTCTGCCCCACATAGGGCTCTTTTAATCCCATATCCTTAATGACACTCAAATAACCTTTTCCAACTGCTCCTGCCACATCAAACTTTCCCTGTGCATTGGCCGGCAAAATAACATCCGGTACCTCCGGATACCCTTTCACATTGCCAAGGGAATCTGCCGTCACAATCAGTCCTTGGACGGGTCCGTCGCCTTTGATCTGTAAGGTCAACAATTCCTTGTCTCCCTTCAGCATACTTCCCATCATGGCTCCGGCACTCAATAATCTTCCAAGGGCAGCCGTAATAATCGGACTGGTGTTGTGAATCTTTCTTGCTTTTTCCACCATTTCCCTCGCAGTGCAGGCAAAAGCCCTGATCTGCGCATCTGTTGCAGTAGCACGTACCATATAATCTTCCACTTCAAACCTCCCGAAGTACCTAATCACACTTTCTTATTTTTCTCTCCGGCAACGACATAAATCCGTTCGCTTTTTTCATGCACAACACCGCCGCTATCCGCATCACCCATCTCAAGTACCTGCAGTCCCGCCTGTTCCAGTAATCTCACCATTTGTGCCGGTGTATAGCCTCTCTGCACATGAGTCTCCGTATATCGCCGGAACAGCTCTCCCTCCCGCACATAAAAGGTCATATCATATTCATTCAGTTCTTCCTCGGTATCGTAATAATTCTCCCAGATAAAACTGCAATCCTCTCTGTTTTCGGCGATTACGGTATCTCCTATCACTTCCCGGTATTTATAAACCGTATTGAAGTCAAAGATAAACACTCCTCCCGGGAACAAATAATTATTAACCAGGGAGAACACCTGCAACAATTCATCCTCTTCCAAAATGTAATTTACCGAATCGCACATACTGTAAATCGTGCCCACAGTGCTGTACAATTCCAGCTCTCTCATGTCCTGCTGCAGATAGATTATGTGGGAACCGCTTTCCGCTTTTTTATCCATGGCAACAGCCAGCATTTCCCCCGAGAGATCGATTCCCATCATATCATAGCCCTTTTGATACATGAGTTCCGTCAGAGTCCCTGTACCACAGCCCATGTCCAGAACCAGATTTTTCTCTGAATCAAGCAGGTTCTCTGCATCTCTTTCCGGAAGGGAAACGCCATATTTTTTTATCAGACAGTCCAATCGTTCTGCCCATTCTTCATAAGGTGCATTATCCATGAACTCATCATACACCCCGGCAAAGCCCTGATATGCATTCATCATAACTTACCTTCCGCAAACTGCTTCTCTCCGAAACCGCATTGCCCCACAAAGCATACCCGGTCTATTCTCCCAGTTTCATTGCAACCACAAAGCCCACCGCCAGACCAAGGGCTCCGGTCAATACACTTACAAAGGTAATCGCAGAATAGGTACCCTGCATAATAATGGCAATGGGAGACGCCACGATCAGACCGATAATGCCCCAGTATGCATACAACGGGAATTTCTCAAAGATCATCTCCATCAGTTTGGCAATTCCAAAGATACCTGCTACAATTCCCAGTCCAAAAGGAACCAGAATACCGCAATTATGTAAAATCACCGGAACATCGAACTTCATAAGAGCCGAAATCAACTCTTTGATTGCATTCAACACAGGGAAATAATAACCCAAAAGCATCAATACCATGGAACCGCTGACCCCGGGAATAATCATAGTTGCAGAGGCAATCACTCCCACTCCCAGAAGCTTCAGCATATTGACAAAATCCAGTGTCAGTACGGTATTGGTTTCTTCTGTCTCTCCAAGCACAGCCATCCCCACTACCAGTGCAAAGAATAAAAGTCCGGCAATCAGATGTCCTACCTTAATCTTCTGCCCCTTCACCTTACCGTAAATAGCAGGAAGACCACCCAGAATCAATCCCACAAAAACGAGAGTCGTCTGCAAAGGGAAATGATCAAAAAGCCAGGTCAGTCCGAAAGAGCTGCCTGCGATGGCAATTACCATGCCGATTGCAATAGGCAGTACAAACAGCACGCTTTTCTTAAACTCACGAAACAAATGTGTAATGCAATGAAGCAGCTTATCATAGATGCCCATGGCAACCATCATGGTGCCGCCGCTGACTCCGGGAACGATATTGGCAATACCGATTACCATACCTTTTAGAATACTCTTAATCATGTTAATCTCCTATCTTTTATTAGTGTTCAGCTATATATTGTTTCAGGAATGCAAGCAAGCTATCCATCTGTTCCTCTGTACCTATGGTGATTCTAAGGTGATTTGAAATCCTCGGTTTATTCCAATATCTCACGTATATGCCCGCTGCTCTGAGTGCCTGAAAAATCTCCTGAGCCGGAATTCTTTCATGTGTGGCAAACAGGAAATTGGTCTTGGAATCCGTAAAGGAAAACCCCAATTCCTTCAGCTCCTTTTTTACGCGTTCTCTAGTCGCAACGATTTTTGATGTTATCTCCTTAAAGTAAGCATCGTCCCGCACTGCCTCCACACCAAGCAGCTGAGAAGGACGGTTCATCGTATAGGAGTTGAACGAAAACTTCACATCATTGAGATATGCAATCAGCTTCTCATTGCCGATACAGTATCCGATTCTCATGCCTGCCATGGCCCTTGACTTGGAAAAGGTCTGTACCACCAGTAAATTATCATATTTTTCAATCAGCGGCAATGCACTGACACCGCCAAAATCTATGTATGCTTCATCCACAATCACCACCACATCCCTGTTTGCGGCAATGATTCTTTCTACCGTCCCGATACTCTCCAAAACTCCTGTCGGTGCATTGGGGTTGGGGAATATGATACCTCCGTTTGGCTGTTCATAATCCTCCGGGCGAAGCTTCCAATTCTCATCCAGGGCACAGGTTTGATAAGGAATCCTGTACAGATCAGCCCACACATCGTAAAAAGAATACGTCACATCCGGAAAGAGAATCGGTTTGTCACTGTTAAAAAAGGTCATAAATGCCATGGCCAGGACATCATCAGAACCCACTCCCACAAACACCTGACCGGGCTTCACATGATAGTACTCTGCCAAAGCTTCCGCCAAGGGCGTACTGTTGGAATCAGGATAGAGCCTCATGGCATCACAATCCAGTTCCTCTGCCAGCTTCTTCACTCCGGGCGCCGGCGGATAAGGGCATTCATTGGTATTGAGCTTAATGATATTCTTTTCTTTCGGCTGTTCTCCCGCAATATAAGGTACTACTTTTCGAACATTATCTTCCCATTTCATGATTCTACGCTCCCTCTGTCATCCGTTTTCCCAATTCTTCGCGGTATATCTCAACCTGTTGGGGATATCCAAGTATCTCATAGCAACGGATCAATCCTTTCAATGCTTCCGTTCCTCCCGCACAAAGATATAAAATAGGGCTTGTTTCATACACTGCGTTATAAAACCACAGCGCCGCCTCCTCGTAATCTCCCTGACCTTCATAAAAGCATCCCAATTCGTAGCAAATCTCCGAATTGGCCTCTCCGGCCAGAACCTTCGATGTGTATTTCAATAATCTCTTTGTGTCTCCTCTTAGTCTGGCAACATGAGCCAGCACACAACAGGCTTCCGAAATCTCCTCGGCGCTTCTGCCACAGTCAGCCACAGAGGCTTCAAACACTCCTTCTGCCTTGGAAAAGTCCTCTTCATCCCCTGCCATCAGCAATTCCCTGGCATACATATTATGTAGTCTTGCAGGTAACCGATATTCCTCAGTCGCATGACGATAAAAATTATCCAAATCTCTTTTCGCATGGCTTGCTTCAGGCAAGTGTTCGATTACTATGTCACTGTCATATACAACCGGACTCAATCTCACCGTTTCATGAATCGGTGCTTCCCAGACAAATTCTCTCAGCCGCTTGAATAATTTAGGCCGGTATTCCTCATCAAAATTGTAGACTGTATTGAACTTAAGCTGATTCCTGTATTTCATTTGGACCAGTTCTATCTCCGGAAGAAGATTCTCCTTCAGCAAACGAAATCTGTTGCGATTCTCCTCATCCAACACCTCATCGGCATCAGCAGAATAAATATACTCCTTCGTGGCTTTGGAAAATGCATAATTTCTCGCCGCACTGAAATCATCAATCCACTTAAAATCATAGATTGCAGCTCCGTACTCTTCCGCAATCTGCTTCGTGGCATCCTCTGACCCGGTGTCCACTATCACGACCTCATCCACCAGATCCACAATACTGTCCAGACATCTCCTCAGTATTCTCTCTTCGTTTTTTACAATCATGCATAAGGAAACCGTAATCATACAGCCCTCCACTAATAGAAAACGCATATTTTAACAGATAATATGATACCAAAGCAGCGTACAGAAAGCAAGCGTAATATAAGGCAAAAAAGGGACGGGTACTTTCAAATTCCCGGTTTTTGCAATGTTGTGGCGTCCCCCCTGAATCAGAGCCAGCCACAGAAACGAGACCAACATGTGAAGCAGATATCCTTTCATCCCCCATCCCAGAGAAGTCTCTGCTATTGCGCACACACAAAAAGCATATGTGTCCGCTTTTCCATACATTCCGTAAAACAGACGAAACTGAAGTGACAGAAAAGCAATAAGTGTCATCCACTGCAGCAAAGTCACTTCCGGTTCTCTCAGAATCAGAAGCACTAACGCTGCCATGCCTGAAATCCACCAGATAAAATTGTAAACCTTATGCGTTCTGCAGTCCATTACACAGGCGGCGAGAAAGCAAAGCGCAAGAATCCCCCAGCACACTCCCCTCATCGCAATCTTGTCCTCAATTCATCCAGCACACTTCCCGAAACTGCCATTGTACTGATCACCGGATGCTCTTCCAGTTTGCGGTCTCCCTTGTATGCTCTCACAGTCACTTCATAGGATGTATTCTCCGATGTATACAGCGGAATCATAAATTGAATCTCGGACACCTGCCGGTAACATTGCATATCCGAATAGTCAATCACTTGATTCAACGCCGGGTTCAATGATGTCATTTCTTCCGGAAAAATGATTTCCACTCTATCCGCATATCCATAGGTTACAATACTGAGCACTCCGCTTTCTCCGTTTTTAAATACAGGTTCATGAGGTTCCAATAACCTTTCTATTCCGGTCTCCAGAGCAAATTCCGTCAGTTGATATGACATTTCAGTCACATTTCCCACATTATCCCTGGCGTAGCCAATAACCGTAACATCCCCGGTAAACAAAGGTAAATCCTCTGTTATTTCTATCCTTATCTCATTGTTTTCAGAGTCAAACCTCTGTTGCACGAAATTGTCCTGATTCTTCACCTCCAGATAGAACTCTGCCACACCCGACAACTCATCCGCAGCCGAGATTTCCAGCCATATCTGCCCCTCAGTTCTATCTATTACCATCAATTCTTCCAGGCGTTCCATTCCACTGATTACAGGTCCTCTCCCGTCTGCTATGACCGTCAGTGCATTCTTGCAGTCCTCGCTCCATTCGGAAAATATGGTTTTTCCTCCAAAATCGGCCCCCGCCATGGGGGTAATCAGAATTTCCTTACCGTGCATTTCTCCGGAAAGCACAAAGGCACCTTGAAAACTCACGTCCCCGGCTCCATTATTTCTGGACACGGAAATCCAGTTTCCTTCACTTAAAATATTCTCACCGACTGCTTTTTTCAAAAATTGTGAACTATCCAACTCCCCGTTTTGCGTCAAGGGTACCGTGTATGGAAGCATCACTGAATACCTTTGTCTGTCTCCCGTCACAGCCTGTATCTCCAGCAACTGATGATTGATCTGATAGTCCTCCCTGGCTTTTCCAATCATATGAGAATGATACGTCAACAGAAAGGGAGTCTTGCCATCTGCTTTGACATACCATGTTTTCTCCCTATCGGTATCTCTTATACTCTGATAATCTATTCCCGAAATGGTACTGCTAATGCTTAGCGGTGTTGTTTTCAGGCTCCATGGCACGCCTGCTTTCTCCAGGCTGACCGTAACGGTATCTGCCACATTCCCCGCAACATCTACGGCTGCAATATGCACATAGGCAGAGTCCGGTCGATACGCCCTGTTTCCATCGTTTCCAACATCATTAGCATCCAATCTGTTGTCTTTCGTGAAACCCAGGGCTTCAGATAAGAACGCTGCATTTTTGTCCTCATAAACATAGTTGTCCCTGCTATTCCAATCTTCATCATTGACAGACTCTGTCTCTTTCCGAACAATGTTTCGCAAATAATCTGCTGACACCTCCCCCTTTCCGTCACAAATGTAATAGTACCCGGCCAGCGCAGAATCCACTCTCTGCGCCAGTAGATTGGTTGTCAGGTTTTTCTTCATTTCCGGACCATCTCTGTAATAGCTCTCTCCAAAGAAATAATAAGTGGTGGCGTTCCCTGCCGGTTCGTCCCAACGCACCACTGCTGTTCCTTCCGAGCTCTCAAAAGTAATATTGGAGATTGCATCCGGTTTCTCAACATCTCTTGCAGGAATTGCAGTAATCAGACCGGATTCCGTATACCCCACCGTAACTGCTTCCACCGACACATATCCATCTCCTTTATGTCTGTTATCATACTCAATATTTCCTACACAATGGGAATCCATAGTATTGATATAAGACAAACCTCCGTAAGAGGGATCCGCACCATCCACCGACTCTCCTTCCTTTTTCGTACATCGCAGGCTCCAGGAAGAAGGGTGCGTATGGGTACTGCTTTCTCCCAAATATGCACCACAGTCATTGCAGGTGTAAGTATATGTCTCCTGTATGTGAGGAGAATTTTTTTTTCCGCATATGCTACAGCTCAGCTGATAATGCCAGCTGTCATCATCCTGACGGCAGCCTTGAGCACACACTCCGTTCACGATTCCCCAATGCCAGTAATGGTGGCAGGATGCTCCCGTCACGTGTCCATAATGCACACCACCCGAGGTCCACCTCCAGCCTGCGCACATATTTGTCACATTCGCAGATTGATTATCATAACTTCCTGACCAGCTCGGGCGTGCGGTATGACTATGTAATATTACATTTCCGGCGACACCGTTATAACATCCTCCGCCGCCCCCTCCGCCGCCTTGCCTGTCCCCGTCACTGTATACGATATC
The DNA here is from genome assembly GCA_945621435.1 of uncultured Lachnospiraceae bacterium. Taxonomy (GTDB): domain Bacteria; phylum Bacillota; class Clostridia; order Lachnospirales; family Lachnospiraceae; genus Acetatifactor. The sequence continues at coordinate 32,912 of CALZBR010000008.1, read as the reverse complement.
CTTTACCAGCCCATAACCGGAGAGATTATCTTCGTATTCCTGAATCGTATCAGGATCCGCATAACCATCGGAGGCGGCGTAGCCATTTTTTATACTGCTTGCTCCCCCTCCTCCTGCCGCTACCAACAGCTCGGTCGTAATGCCGTTTACATCTGTCAGCAAGACTCTTGTGCCGCTTCCGCCTGCTGCGCCATATTTACCTGATGCACCACCCTCATATCCTCCGGGCGTCCTCGTTTGATTCACTCCCAATCCCCTTTTTCCCGGCATGATAGTGAGAAACTCTCCCTTTCTCAGATATAAGGTCAAGACAACTTCTCCTGCACAGCCCCCCTCATTCTCCCGGTAGTCTCCGCCTTTCCCTCCTGCCGCACGAAGAGTATATAGTCCGTCCGCACAAACATGATAATACTGAGCTTCTGTTCCACCGGTATCCACTGTATAGATGGCACTGTAATCATCCCTGTTTTCCGGGATAACTCCCTTCGTACTGTCAGCCATCTCATACCATATTTCCTGCTTTATGGCAGATGACTGTTTTTCTGATTTCATCCTGTCATATACCTCGCGCAAGGTCTCCGTATTCTGCTCCTTACTCATCCACAGGCGATAATAGTTCCCGGATATCCCTGTTGAACTTATTTTCACATCCACAGCCCCGGTGGCCTGAAACACCGCCGTAGGATCCGATGGAAGACGATAGCTGTTATCTCCCATACCACTCTCTTTTTTTACTCCATAATGAATAGAACCGGCAGTGCGCCAGTCTTGCAGATCTACATCACGAAAATATACATCCTCTGTGACAATGTTCAATTCCGTCCATTCCGCATACAGAATCCTGTCCTGATCCGGTACATAAGCATCACCACCCATACCAACAAAACGGGTACGCTCCAGATCGCTGAACCACCCTCCGAAAGAAAACCCTTCCCGTTCCGGCGTAGGCAATACTACCGGTTCTTCGTGATATATGGCACGGATAACATCTTTATGATTCATTTTTCCCCCAAACCGGTACTGCCCTTCCCGATAGGTCCCCCCGCATGGCTGTAACAGATTCCATCTCACAAAAGAAAACTGATTCCTGATTGGCGGGATTAGATTTCCTCCGTTGCATTCAAAGCTCACCAGATAACCCGGGGGCGGAACCAGAGAATCATTCTCCAGCATATAGTCAGAACCGTATGGTTTTCTGATGTTCTTCTTTTCATTTGAGCCACAATAACTGCCTCCGTTGGGATCAATCTCCAGCTCGGATACTGTCACAACCCACTGTGCATACAGTACAATTTCTCCCCTATCTCCGCTTCCATCATAGTTTTCGGAGCACAGATTGAGTATCTCCGCACCATCTTCGAATGCACTTCCACTTCCATCCGGTTTCGTATTCCATCCTGTAAAGGTATATCCCGTCATTTCAAAGCTATTGAGATTCAGACAAGTACTTGGCACAACCGCATTCCCCTCAAACAACGTTTCATTGTTGTACATATGAAAGCTTTCCGGTACATACCCGTTGACCCTCTTCCCCATGAATTCCCCGTTGCCGTCATAGGATACCCTGTATCTGTTGTAGGACACAGCATAGCAATAATGTTTCAGATCACACCCCTGCTCTAAATGATTGCAGGTCGGACATAAATAGTAATGATCCAGACCGGTGTCAATATACCGAACGGAAGCAACCGCCCTTTTACTTCCATAGATTAATCTATTGCTTACCGCCTGATTACAATCCGCACAATATGCTATCCACCCGGAATAATATCCCGACAAACACCACTGTTTTCCATAAGAAATATTATGAAATTCTCTCTTTGCGTCGCTATGTATACATTGGCTGTGAGACCACCTTACGACCCATTTACCGACCGGGACGTCACCGGTCCTGGCAACATTGTAATAGTGCTGTCCGGGCTGCAGGTTTTCCAGACCGGAGGGGATTCCCGTTGATATAGTCTCACCTTCATAATACCAATATTCCGGTCTCCCTGCTCCATTGGAAGGAGGTAATAGCTCACCGAAGGTCCAGGCTCTTCCATCCGGCGAAAAGCTCACATAAGGGCTCTCATATACAGTCCCCTCCGCCGCTTCTGTATTCAGCACCGGAAGCTGCACAAAAAACAATATAAGTATCATCCAAAGGATTCTTTTCAATCTCCTCTTACCCCCTTATCAGCTGTAGGTCTGTCAATTGTTCTATAGGTTTCACTCACAGACTTTTACTACCCTGAGTGTTCCCGAGGAAAGCCTGGCATAAAAATCATCAATATCCGCTTTGTCCAGATATATATTGATTCTCTGTGCCGCTGAGAAAGCATCCTCATTCGATATCTGATTTCCTGCCTGATCAAAGACTGCCTGTACTGTCAGGTTTTCCCAGATCAGCATTACTTCCTGCTCCTCCGTCACGTGGAACACATGGATTTTGTCTCCCTTTCGAAGGATACCTCCTGCTACCTGATAGAGGTCATCTGCCTTGAATCCCGCAATGACCGGCGCCTTCATCTCTTGTATGACCCTGTCAGGCTCAGCAAGCATTCCCTGTGTCAAAATACTGCCGGCTTCTATCCCATAGGCAACATTTTTCCCATCCAAATCTTCCAACATTTGCACTGCACTTCCCGGTATCAGCTCAACATCCACTTCGCGAACGGCAAAATACTGTTCTGCATCCGACACACTCAGCATTCTCCCCTTGGGAATCTCTGAGACCGCCACAAGAACCGTTCCTTTTTCTCCCTGCTCCAACACGCTTTTCTCCATTTGCAGCATTACAACAAATACTGCCACCGCTGCAAAAAATGCAGCCAGCACACCTCCTCTTTTCATCTTCTCCATGACAGGCTTGTTCCATCTTTTTTCACGAACTCTCATGCTTCCTCCTTCTACTCTGTATGGTATACCTCTACCAGTTTTCCTTTTTTTGCAGTGAAGTGTGTTCCAAACATACCATCGATCCCGCATTCTATCTCACTGTAGATTCCGGTAGCTTCCACCGGCTCGCCGCCAGGTGTGTATATCATCCCAAGCTCGCTTTGCCGCTTCTGAAATGTTCCATCGGTATTCATTTCAAATATTTCCACATTATTTCCTTCTACATTGTAAACGATAAATCGTGCCGTTCGCACCGGTCCTGTAATCAAGTCCTTGTTCGCGCAATAGCCATTGTCATCCAGACCCAGATTGCCCTTCAGAGCCACCCCATACCTGCCATAGGCCTCCTCCGGTGACGCGATACGTACGGTATGCGAAATACCATATTCTTCGATATCGATTACCGCAGCCGCAAGGTTCGAGGCCGCCAGTGCATCCTCCAAATACCGGGCTGTTGCCTTATATACATCTACCTGTAAGCATGTACTCAGCAGGACTCCCAGAAATAACAACAGCCACAGTCCCATACTCCACCCAATCTGTCCGGATTCAGTACTTAGCTGTGGAAACTCTTTTCTCTTCAAAGTCATACGTCCCCCTCAATCTGCCCCGGATATGTAGTTCTATCGTATTGCCATATCCCACTCTGTGAATTGTTGTTCCTTCCAGGTTCACACTATCCGCGCCTGCATCGCTGAGTTCCCTCAACAATGTTGTTCTATCCTGTTCTGTCAGCATCCCCACAGTTTCCATTTTCAATATGTATTTTCTGGCAATCTGATTAATCTCTGATTTTTCATCCAACAGATGAACCTTATCCATGTAGGAGAGCAATAACACTGACATCATCAGCATACAAATACACGCTGCCATAAACTCTCCCACATTTCCTTCTTCCTGTTTCATCCCGCCACCCCGGTCAGGATGGTCTTTGCCTTCAGGGTCATCGCTTCTACCAGAGTTTCAATAAACGATGTCAAACTATCTTTCATAACGACACAAAGCAACAATGCAATGATACATAATCCCACCGTCACCAGGATGCCGTCGATACCCTCCTCTTTCTTGAGAGCCTTTTGGCGGATTACCGCTGTAATTCCATTGATTCTTTTACAAATAACACTCCACATATGATTCATATCAATTTCCTCCTTTTTGTTGTTTATCCTCAAAAACCGGATGCCGCCCGAAACATATATACTACACACGCATAGAGAGCCACACCCAACACTATGGTCAATACACCCAACTGACAAAATGTAATCTTGCGGTCCAAAGCCGCCTTTCTTTGTTCCAAAACGGCTTCCTCCATATCCTTAATCTGTTCCCCGATATCCTGCAAAAGTTCAATTGCCTGACCGGATTCCAGAGCCTGCAATAAAATGATGCAAAGGGAATCAATATACCTGTTGTCAAATTTTTCCTGTAGTTTTTCCAGGGAATGACTGATGTCCGCTTTCATAACAATATCACTCGCCAGTTCCAACAATGCCTGCCGCAACCTTTTCTCTCTCACACAACCATAACATTCCGCAAGGGCATCGGTCACATAGACACCTGCCCGTGTCTGAATCTCCAAGGCATGATACACCAGCTTCAGTTCCGGAAGCATTCTCACGTTGTCACGTTTATTCAGGTACAAAAGCATCCAAAAGGGAGCCGTCAGCAAACCTGCAAAAAGCACACATCCGCACAAGGTACTGATCTGAGTTCCCACATACATTCCCGATAATCCCAACAAAATACACAATACCAGAAAACGCACGGGTTCTACCCATTTCCCATAGTGAAAAACCGCACCGTTTCTGATCAGCCAGCCCTGAAGACAACGATAAAGATTGCCTTCTTCTTTTGTTTTTTTCAAAAAACCGTTCCACTCCTGATAAGTTCGCAAAACAGCCTTTTCATATCCTGCCGTCTTTCTGATGAGGTTCAAAAAAACCAGCGTCATAACAGAAGCTGTTGCAGCTGATACCTTGAGAAGATTACTGATATTTGTCAGATTCCAATTCATATCCTTCCCCCCGCTAATATTCCACCGATACCTACACCGGTCAGTTTGCTTACCACCAGCAACATAACCGCGGACATCATTGCCAGTAACACTAAATTGATGATTGCTTCCCGATACATTCCTTTTCGCTCACGGGAGGTATGCAGGTACTCCCTCAGGCTCCTGCGGCTACTGCTGACCAATGCCGAAAAATCAGCACAGTAACGAATACTGATCTCCATATTTCTGGCAAGTTCTTTAAATTTTGGATGTTCCAATTTCTCAGCCATGACGATTAATGCCATGGAGGTATCCCCGGTAACTGTTGCATCATAATAGCAGCCTTCCAGTGCGCTCTTGATCGGTTCCTCCATATATCTGCTGATCTGTCCCAGGATACCGGTGACATCTCCGGTGACAATGCTGTAGTTCCCCAAAAAATCCAAAAGCTTTGCGAGATTGTTTTCTGTCCTTCTCATATTTCTGGTGCGCAAAAGCTTGATTACAGAGGCCTCCAGAATCAACCATAGAATCATCACCGGAAGGACATCCTTCCATCTCCCGCTCATCAGTGTCAGAACTACCATTCCTCCCCCAAAAATCAAATGAGCCACAATCCATAACTCAGGGGTAATCTCCGGAAATCTTGCTTTTATTCCACTGTACTGTAATTGTTGTTCCAGTCCATACCAAAACGTATTCTTTTCCTGTAAGCGTAATAATCTCTGCCGGTCCGCCAGGCTTCTTTGTCTGGAAGCGGCACTTACATCCTGTCTTGTTTTTTTCAATGCATCCGCCAGTTTTTCCAATGCACTCAACTCATAAAACAACAGATAAAACCCCAGATACAAAAGTATAAAAATGACTATTCTCAACTCCCATCCTCCCTTTATTTTTCCGGATGCTTCAAACAGTCTAAAGGATTCTCCTGTAAATCAGGTTCTTACGGACAGCATCCCACCCCTGACATTCAAAGATTTCTTTTACCCTGTAATGCTCCATAAAGATTAGTGTTTTAAAGCAATCCAACATTTTCATCAGCTCATCTCTGGAATATCTGCTTACTCCCAGACAATAGTCGACCAGTTTATCTGTCGCACGGTCTGCCGAAGGCGCGTGAATGGTAGCAGCACATATCTGCCCGGTGTATGCAGCATTCAACAGATACAACGCCTCCCGCCCCTTTACCTCTCCGATAATGAAAAAGTCCACATCCATGGTAAGGCCGGCGATACTGATGTGTTCCAAATCATAACTCACCTGTTGTTCACCGGTTCCGGGCAAAGAGTGCAGGAACATCATGTCCGGATGATACACTGTCGTCAGTTCATCAGCCTGTTGCGCCACCAGTACCGCACAATCGTTGGGAAGAGTCTCCTTCAGTGCATTCAGGAGAGTTGTTTTCCCGGAAGAATTGCCCCCCGAAATCAAAGTGGAGCCCTCCCTAAAACGACGCACCAAAAGCTCAGCCGTCTCCCGGGTCATCATCTCCTGCTCTATAAGTTCACTGATCTGGGGAAAACTTTTGGGAACTTTTCTAATACACAGATAAGGCTCACTGCCGGTATTGACTAACGGCATAGAAATGGTAAATCTCAGAATGAAATCCGGATGACTCTCATGATCCGTGAACCGCTGAATCGCATTGAGGTTTGAAATGTTGACTTGATTTTTTGTAGCCACGTAATCAATAAACTGCCGATATTCCTTGGGCGAAGAAAAACTGATTCCGGCTGCCATTCTCTTACCTTTTCGCTTAATTCGGATATTGTTATAACCGATGACACGTATATCCGAAACGCTTTTGTCATCTATCAGCCCGGAAAGCCTGGAATATCCAAAAATATATTGTTCAAAAGCCTCCAGGAGGGCATCGTCCTCCTCCTGACTCTTATGATAATACTTTGCAATATGATTTTTTGTTTCTTCCAAAAAGGCAGTCTTGGACTTTTGTCCTCGTTTTAGCTGCATTAAAGACTGCTGCTTGCGAACCGTATATTCTTCCACAAGCTGCGGCAAAGCCTCCAATACATTGTTTTCAATATTAATTCCCATATCCTCCCTTCCATATCATCACAACGTTCTCTGTTTGTCCCAGTTTTGCAAAACCATTTTGAATCATGACGGATTCCGTCGGAAAAAAGAAATAAAGAAAACTACCCTTTGTGATATTAGGGTAGTTTTTAACTTACACCAACTATTCAGAAATGTCAATACTAATTTTTCACTTATCGTATTTCGCCTATACTCTGTCCTGTTTTTCATAGAATCTCTTCTTGTCAAGATACATCCTTCGGTCTGCTTCCTTGAGAATCTCATCAATATCGGTTTCCTGATTGATTGTGGTCATTTCTATGCCGCAGCTGCAGGTAACCTGATATTCCTTGCCGGAGGATTCATTGATATCCTTTAAAATTGCAAGTAAAGACTTGCGGAACTTTTCCTCTGCTCTCTGTTCATATTCATTATAAAAAAGGGCAGCTACAAACTCATCTCCGCCAAATCTGGCACAGATTCCGCCGGCGGATACACATTTTATAAGAGCATCTCCCACTGACTTTATTGCAAAGTCTCCCTCGCCATGACCGTAGGTATCATTGATTTCTTTGAGCCCGTTTAAATCTATCGACACAGCCATAATCCAACCATAGTTGTGCTCCCGCAGATAGCGGACAATATCCTGATAAAAACCACGACGGTTATATATTCCTGTCAGCGGATCATGGACATAGAGTTCCTCAAGCTTATTGTTGGCGCTCTTCAGCTTATTGTTGAAGTCCTGCATCTGCTGATAACTGCGTACAGAGTCCAAAACATGACTGAGATTGATGGAAAAGTTTCTCAACTGAGTATAGTCGTTTTCTCCGGGCGAAAAGTTCACTGCCAAAAAACCAATGACAGCCTCTCGCATATGAAGCGGTACAAACATCAAATGTTCTGTATATTCTCCCCTGCATTCTCCGGGAAGCTGATCTTTTCTCCTGTAGTTAACCAGGGACAGCTGAAATTCTTTGCCGGCATGCCACTCTCCCAACAGAACCATATCCACCTGGCTCCAGTCAATCAGCATACGGTTCCGTTCCATGACAAGACCTTTCATTTCCTCGAAAGCCTCAAGATAGGTCTTCTCCACACAAATATAGACATGACGGAAGGAAGACACGTAATTTAAATAAAGCGGAAGCTTGTCCAAAACACCCTGAAGTGACCTGGTTCCTGTCATTTCATTGATCATATCGTACATATACTTGGTGAACTGCTTATATCCCATCAGGCTGTTGTACAAATAATGTACCTTTCCAAGGGATTCTTTGGCCTCGAACTTCTCACAACCGCAAGACTGGGAAAACAAAGGTGTAAAAGGTATTCTAATCTCCTTGTCCACCTTGATATTCTGCATAACATTCCAAATAATATCTACTGCCTTGTTTCCTCCTGCTGTAATATTCTGTTCGCAGGTAGTCAGTTTGGGAATTGAAAAACGTCCTTCTTCAATTCCGTCAAAACCGGTTACAATGGTATCCTTGGGAACACTATAGCCCTCATGATACAAAACATCACAAATAGTGATTGCCATGGAATCATTTACCGCAATAAACGCATCCGGAAGAGGTCTCCCGCTGTCCAGGTAACGCCTCATCTCCTGTTGACACGGGATCTCCCAGAAATCACCATAGCCGATGTCTTCCTGTTTCACTTCAATTCCGTATTCCGCTGCGACTCTGCGTACCAGTTCAATACGTTCGTCAGAAAAATCATTGTTCCTCAAGCCACCCATAACGAACAGCTTTTTGCAATGATGAACCTCAATCAAATGACGCACCATCTGTTCAAATGCATCGGAGCAATCGAATAAAATACTGTAACATCCCTCCATTCTCCGATCAACGGTAACCACAGGAATGCCATTTTTCTTTGCTCTGTCAATCAATCGCATGTTCAGCTCGTTGTCCTTGATTTTCTCGCAGAATAATATCATTCCGCATAGTCTGTCATAGTCAATCCGCTCAAAAATGCTCTCCTCCCCCAAGTCATTCAGGTCATGAGAATTCAACTCCTCAAATGCATTATATACCTGAACCTTCAGACCTTATTTCTCAGTCTGTTCATAAATAGCACACAGGGAATCTCTCTGAAATTCTTCATTTGCTCTTACCATACAAACGGCAACTGTATCTCTCATAATAATCCTTTTCTTCTGTGATGTTTTACCATTATCGTCCTGCAACCTGCACGAAGCGTTGCTTTTTATCAGAATCAACTGTTTGTATTATAAAAAAATCAACCGTCAAAATCAATCGAAGGACATTTTGCAGTTGTAGTTTTTCTGTAAAAATGCTATACTGAAGCTGTTAGATAAATTTAATTTCCGAAAAGAGGTATTGGTATGTTTCTTTTGTTAATGGGTGGGCTTTTGATTATCATAGTCGCTGTGATCATCGCTGTCGTATCTGCTGTTGCCGCTGCGGTAGCCACAGAATCCGACATCAGTCAGGATTAAGTCTGATTACAATTCTACAGCTCATACTTCCGATGGACCAATCGCTGTTCAAAATCCTCTTCCGTAAGGGGCATGTCAAACACATAGCCCTGTACCATATAGCACTTTGCATCCTTCAGGTACTGAATCTGTTCCTTTTGCTCAACTCCCTCAGCGATGGAATTCATTCCCATCTCCTGAATCATTTCCATCATTCCATGGAATAAGGCAACCTCTTTTTTGGTGGTTTCCCTGCTATCTGTTTGCGGGATAAAGGAACGATCTATTTTCACAATATCAAAAGGTGTATTTTTCAGCATGTTCAAGGAAGAATATCCTGTTCCAAAATCATCAATCGAACACATAATCCCTCTCGTCTTAAAGCCCTTTACCACCTCTGTCATGATCAAATAATCTTGAAAATCTTTACTTTCCGTCAACTCAACCTCAATGTATTTCGGCTCAATACCATTACGTTGGATAATCTCCATAACCTTGTCCACAAAGCAATCTTCATCCAGATGCTTTCTTGAAAAGTTCACGGATATCGTTACCGGATCCTTACCTTCTTCTTTCCACTGTGCCAGCTTTCTGCAGACCTCTTCCAATACATAATAATCCAGTTCACAGACATTTCCGGCTGACTCGAAGGCCGGAATAAACTGCAACGGTGGAATCAACACACCGTTTCTGAACCAACGAACCAAGGCTTCTGCTCCGCATATCTCCAGATTGTCGAGGCATACCTTGGGCTGATAATACACCACAAACTCATGATTTTTCAATGCATCCACAAAATGAATCACTGCTTCCTGTTGCTGCTCGATCTTAGCAGACAGTTCTTTTGAATAGTATACTGTTCTTTGTCCCGTTCTTCTTGCAACCTGATAAGCCATACTGCAGCGATGCATAATCTCGCTGCTGTCATTGAGGTTTTCCATAGAGGCAACGCCTGTTGTCGCCTGAAAGACAAATTTCTTGCGGATGTCCCCGGCCTCATGAAAAACTTCCAAGTGATTGATCTGATATAAAAAATCTTCGAGATGATCCTTATGAATCAACGCAACAAAATTGTCTCCGCCCATACGTCCGACAATCTCATCGCCGCTCACCCTGCTCCGGACTGCCTGACTATACTTTACCAGGACAACATCTCCTTCCTGATGGCTGAATATCTTATTCACATATTTAAAATTGCTGACATTAAAGAACAGCGTATAATAATCCTTCACAAGCCCTTTTGACATCATCTCGCCGACGTGTGTGAAAAAACCGAGCTGATTGCTGACACCGGTCATCATATCTGTAGACAGATTCTTTTTTAGCAGCTGCGATATGATATTACGGGATATAATGATATGAATCAGATCCACCAGCAATCTTAAATCGTCCTTCTGTTCCTGTGTCCAATTCATGCCGTTCCTTACCCGGATATCGTTATCACAATGTCCATGGTCTTCCGTATCATAATGTATATGTATGCACTCATTGCCTTCATCCGCCGCACCGGAATCGTATAGAATATCATCAATCAGTATTCCTTGGGGGCGGAGAGTAGATCGTGGTATTTGCAGCCGGAAGGTATATTTCCCGATAGAATACTCATCCGCAAGCTTGTCAATCAATTGCTTCTGCAGAGGATACCATTCGTCTGTATTCTTCATGGATTCCATAAAACAACGCAATTCCTTTGACAGCAAATTGTTCTTAAAAGATCCCATATCCGTTCCTCCTAAAACAAATCCAGCATATTATCGAGGTAAATCTCTTCCCTGACATGAATCTGATATTCCGGTTTTGTCATGTAATAAAGCAGGATTTCCAATACCAGGGCACTGCCCAGACCACGTCCTTCCAGCTTGAAATTGGAGAACCCCATAGGCAAATAAATCGTTTGAATGTCCTCAATCCCAATGAATCCCGGATTCTTCATCGCCTCTGAAAAGCGATAGCCCCAAGCCGCATCGGGCGCAGTGCAGTGATGCTCGGAATCGCCTTCTCCAAGATTTTTGCGGCTGACCGCCTCGTAGCATGCTTTTCTGTCCCCGCACCCGAAGTAACAGCATTCATTACACAGAAATTCTACCTTATCTTTCCGGGATTGGGGCAATGATTTCCATTGTTCAAAAGATTTATTCAGCCTAAAATCAGGCACTGCATATAGAAAATCCTCCCGCTTCAATTCGCCTACAAACTGCTGAAACCCGGTCTGAACCTTTGTGGTAGAGGACACAAAATAAAGCCCGGGATAATTGCTTTTCAGATAATCCAGCAACAAATCCGAATGTATTATGATACCGCTGTCCGAAAACAGTCTGCACAGATCATTGCATTTGCTGTCGGAGAGATGTTCCTGCCGAAGTAATGAATTACTGAAAGTCAGTCTCGGGGAAACTCCATATTCCTGCATCAGTTCCAGAACCTCACCGGGATCATGATCCCCAAAAGAAGTACGACCTCCGCCCCAGAGACAATCTGCCGGGGCTCCATAGACAGAACCAATCTCACACCAGTCGTAAAAGTATTCCCTGTGTTTGCGGAATAACGGCAGAAACAGCCGGTACAGCTCATAGAATTCAAACAACCCCGGAAGATGGTAATAGGCTGTGTCTTTTCGCAATGTTTTTCTATCTGTCATTATGATGATTAACCTCTGTTATCGTCTCGTCCATTATCATAATGGAACCAAAAGGCACCCAAATTAAGGTGCCTTTTGCTGTAAAGTATAACTCCGTGTTCACTCCAGCGCTCCGTAAGTAGCCATTCTCAGCTTTCTCACAATGGGTGTCGTTCCGGAGTCGCATCTCTGGATAAAGTAGAGAAATACCAGCTCCTCCTCAAAATCCATGGAGACATAGTTTCCTGTCCAGCCGTCCCACCCAAACTCGCCGGGTGTGGCATTGCTTCCTGCCTTTCCTCCGTCCTGCAGTACCCGCATCAGACAGCCGTAGCCATACCCCCGCAGACTGTCCCAGTTCAGATCCACCGCCTGGGCTTCGGTGAGATGATTCTGCGCCATAAATTCCACTGTCTTGCGGCCCAAAATCCGCTTCTTACCATAAAGTCCCTTGTTTACCAGCATGGTGGCAAAATGTGCATAATCATCCAGCGTGGACACCATGCCTGCGCCACCGGACTCGAAGGCAACATCCTCCCCATAATACTCTCCCAGATGACTGCCTCTGTGGGGAAGAAATTTACCGTCCTGCGTCACTTCATAGCTGCAGGCAAATCTGTTTTTCTCGGACTCCGGTACAAAAAATCCCGTATCCTTCATTTCCAGGGGCTCAAACAATTCCTTTTTTAAAAATTCCCCATAGGTCACGCCGGAAACAGCTTCCACGATTCCGCCCAGCACGTCTGCCGAAAAGCCGTACATCCAGTGTTCCCCCGGTTGGAATACCAGGGGCACGGAGGCGATACCTTTCATATATTCCATGGTATCCACCCGTTCACCCGCTTCTCTGCGCGCCACAAGTTTCTCCACCAGCTGCTTCATGCGCCTGCCGGGCTCCGTGCTCTCATCGGGATAGGTAATGCCTGAGGTCATATTCAGCAGATCATATACCGTGACCTCCCTCTCCACAGGCACCTCTCTGTCCCCCTGCCATACCGTCTGATTCCGGAAGCAGGGCAAAAACAGGGAGACCGGATCCTGCAGATCCAGTTCCCCTCTTTCTGCCAGTATCATAACGGCTGCCGCCGTAATGGGTTTGGACATGGAATACAGGTGAATAATGGTATCACGTTTCATCAGGATTCCCCGCTCTACATCCGCCATACCGAAGGCATTGAAGTACATTTCCTTCCCCTTGTGCAGAATCAGGGCACTGACTCCTTTTACCCTACTTTCAGATACCTCTCTCTTCAGCAGGGTATCCATGGTATCCTTGTAATTGTACATACTGCGGTTCCTCCATAAAAAACACGTAAATCAGATTTCTACTTCCAGATACAGCACGCTGCAGGCAGGAATGGTGAACTTCACAGAACTGCCGCTTGCGGTTGCTCCGCTGAACGCTTCTGTATGTACGGTCTCAGGCGCGTCAAAAGTATTGTGTGCCTTCATGTCACCGGTGAGAATGGTTCCCTTCACAGACTTCACTGCTGTTTCAGCCAGAACCATGTCTATCTCCTCACTGTCCGTCAGGGAGGCATTGGTCAGAGTCACATGAAGCCTTCCGTCGGTACCAAGGGATACGGATTCGGTCAGATTGGGGATCATACAGCTCTCCTCAAGTCCCACATCCTTTGTCTCCACGAAGGATTCCACAAGCTCACCGTCCTGATGATGCTTGTATAAGTTAAAGGCATGCCAGGTAGGTGTCTTCACCATCTTATCACCCTCGGTCAGAAGAACGGACTGCAGTACATTTACCATCTGGGCAATATTTGCCATCTTGACACGGTCACAGTTCTTGTTGAACAGATTCAGGTTGATGCCTGCTACCATTGCATCTCTCATGGTATTCTGCTGATAGAGGAAGCCGGGATTGGTACCGGGCTCCACATCATACCAGGTACCCCACTCATCAATGATCATACCGATTTTTTTCTCCGGGTCATACTGATCCATGATTGCTCCGTGACGCTGAATCAGCTCCTTCATTTTCAGAGTAATCTTCAAGGTCTTATACCAGCTCTTCTCATCAAAATCTGTTGCGGAGCCCTTATGATTCCAGTCACCGGAGGGCACCGTATAGTAGTGTAGCGACAATCCGTTCATATATCCGGAACCATGGTCAAAGGCGGTCTCCAGTACCTTATCCGTCCAGTGATAGTCGTCTGCATTTGCCCCACAGGCAATTTTGCTGATAGGCTTCTTGGAGTCATAATTTCTCACATAGGTCTGATATCTGCGATACAGGTCTCCATAATACTGAGGTCTCATATTGCCGCCGCAGCCCCAGTTCTCGTTGCCCACGCCGAAATAATCCACAGTCCATGGCTCTTCATGACCATTGGCTTTTCTTAAGTCTGCCATGGGGGACACTCCTTCAAAGGTCATGTACTCCACCCATTCACTCATCTCCTGAACGGTGCCGCTGCCCACGTTTCCGTTGATATAGGTCTTGCAGCCCAGCTGTCTGCACAGCTCCATGAACTCATGGGTTCCGAAGCTGTTGTCCTCAACCACGCCGCCCCAATGAGTATTGATCATCTTCTTACGGGTTTCCTTGGAACCGATACCATCCTTCCAGTGATATTCGTCCGCAAAGCAGCCGCCGGGCCAACGCAGCACCGGCACCTTGATTTCCTTCAGCGCCTCCACCACATCGGTACGCATACCATTGACGTTAGGGATGTCCGAATTCTCTCCCACATAGATACCCTCGTAAATACATCTTCCCAGATGCTCCGAGAAATGTCCTTGAAGTTCAGGATTAATATGTCCCTTCTTTACCTTAGGATTAACATACATCTTTGCCATATCCGATTACCTTCCTTTGCTGATAAATGTTTGGGAAGCTCTTCCTTTCCCACTATACTTTCAGTCTATTCCTTTGCCGGTCAATTGTCAAACAAATACTATACCCAAACCCACCCGTTTATGTTATACTTATCTTGTATTTACTTTTTACCGCGGAGGTAGAAATCCATGAAGACAAAGGCTGCCTTGAAGCCCCTGTACAGCCCCTGGGGAGAAAACATTGTGAATTCCGGCGCCGGAGAAGTTTTGACAGAGTATCCCAGACCCCAGATGGAGCGGGATAATTATCGCATATTAAACGGTTACTGGGATTGCTGGTTCGAACCCGTTACAGGCTCTTCCAAAACCGCCCCTGAAAAGCAAAAAATACTGGTGCCCTTCTCTCCGGAAGCTCTGCTCTCCGGAGTAAACCGTCAGCTGCTGCCCGAGGAATACCTGTGGTACGAGACCTCCCTACATTTTTCAAACGAAGATCTTGCCCGGAAGGAAAAGGGGATGCGTTGCATTCTTCACTTCGGTGCAGTAGACCAACAGGCTACTGTTTTTTGCAATCAGTCCGAAGTCCTCTCCCACACAGGCGGTTATCTGCCTTTTCATGTGGAAATCACTGAATTTGTATCAGAGGTCTCCTGTCTGCTGCAGGTAAGAGTCAGGGATGTCAGCGATACCTCCTGGCACAGCAGAGGCAAGCAGGCGCTGGAGAACAGCGGTATTTTTTACACCGCCCAAAGCGGTATCTGGCAGACCGTCTGGTACGAATGGGTACCTGCCAACTATATTGAGAATTTAAAAATAACACCGGATCCCGACAATCGCATGGTAACCATAGAATTGTGCTCTCCAAAGGAGTTTTCTTCCATCTCCTGTATCGTGTATCGTGCTGCGAACTACCTTGCCACCTACACGGAGTCAGGCAGTCTACCCCCGGACAGCCTCCCCGGACATCGCACCATGGCTCTCGTAGGGGTATCGGTACAAAGAGACTTTGAACATCCCAATGTTATCAGATTGATCCTACCCGAAGAATTTATTGCCCTTTGGACCCCTGAGGCACCATACCTGTATAACTTCACTCTATTGGCGGACAACGACAAAATACACGGCTATTTTGCCCTCCGCTCCTTCACGGTAGAACCGGACGGAAAAGGTATTCTACGCTTTTGTCTCAATCATAAACCCTATTTTCTCAATGGTCTCCTGGACCAGGGATACTGGTCAGACGGTCTGATGACAGCCCCCTGTGATGAAGCCATGATCTACGATATTGGTCTTGCCAGAAAACTGGGCTTCCGGATGTTGCGAAAGCATATTAAGCTTGAACCGCTCAGATGGTATTATCACTGCGACCGTCTGGGAATGATCGTGTGGCAGGATATGGTAAACGGAGGCACGGCTTACAACACCTCTTTTGTTACTTATCTTCCCACCGCGCTTCCCAAGCTGACAGGTCAGATGAAGGATTCGCAATATAAGCTTCTTGCAAGAGAGGACGCCGAAGGCAGAGCCGCCTGGGAACAGGAGTGTCTGGATACTGTTTCCCATCTGTACAGCGTTCCCTCCATTGCCGTATGGACCCTTTTCAATGAGGGCTGGGGACAGTTTGACTCTCTGCGTATTACCGAACGTGTCAAGGAACTGGACCCCACCCGCCCTGTCGACCATGCCAGCGGATGGTTTGACCAGAAGGGAGGCGACTTCCGAAGCGTCCACAATTATTTCCGTCCTCTCAAGGTTAAGTTGGATAAAAACAGAGCCTTTGTTATCTCGGAATACGGAGGTCTGGGGTATCATATCAAAGAGCACTCCGTTACGGAACAGGGTTTCGGCTACCAGAAATATACCGGTACGGAGGACCTGAATGCAGCCTATCAAAAGCTTATGTCCCAGCTTCCCGCACTGGCAGAAGCAGGCTTAAGTGCTGCAGTATATACCCAGCTTTCGGATGTAGAGACGGAAGTTAACGGTCTGGTCACCTACGATCGTCGTACCATCAAAATTAAGAATACAGAGCAGAATTCCTGACCGAACACCCCTGACGCTGTAAACAGTCCTCGCGTCTACATACAAAAATCGCTGCCACAACAGCCTCTAATGGCCGTCGCGCAGCGATTTTTATTTCCTGACTTCCAATTTGCTGACCACCCCTTAATGACCGGTCATACCCTTACTTCTTCTCATCCAGTTTCGCCTCAATGGCATCAATGATCACCTTCAATGCCTTGATTCTGGCATAATGCTTATCATTGGATTCCAAAATGGTCCAGGGTGCAAACTCCGTATTGGTCTTCTGCAGCATCTCATTGATTGCATTCTCATAGAGATCCCACTTTTCCCGGTTTCTCCAGTCCTCATCCGTAATCTTCCACTGCTTCTCCGGTGTGTTCTGCCGTTCTGTAAAGCGTTCCAGCTGGGTATCCTTATCAATCTGCACCCAGAATTTCACAAGAATTGCTCCCCAATCCGTCAGATCCCGCTCAAACTCATTGATTTCATTGTAGGCTCTCTGCCAGTCATTCTCGGTACAATAGCCTTCCAGACGCTCCACCATCACACGTCCGTACCAGGTACGGTCAAAAATGGCAATATGCCCGGTCTTGGGCAAGCGATTATAGAAGCGCCACAGGAAGTGTCTGCTCTTTTCCTCGACGCTGGGGCTGGCAATGGGAAATACCTCATAGCCCCTGCAATCCAGCGCAGAAACCACGCGCTTAATATTCCCTCCCTTACCGGCGGCATCCCATCCCTCGTAAGCAATGATCATGGGGATTTTCTTTCGATACAACTTATAATGCAGCTTGGACAGCTTCTTCTGCAGCCGCTCCAGCTCCTTACGATATTCCTCCTCAGGGATCGTCTTATCCTCCAGTTTCATCTTGGCCAGCGGCTTTATTTTTTTCAACGCAAAAGGATTCTTAACCAGCTTCCGGTCTCTGCCCTTTTCCGCTATCTCTGCCAGTCGGCTGTCTATTGCATGTGTGATGATGGAAAGCAGGTCTCCCTCCACATCCTTCTCATTGCTAACCTCGATGACATGCCATGGACAGTCAGGTGTCTCCGTAGCTTCCCTGGCAGTCTCATAGGTCCGCGCAAAGAGGTCATACTCTTCGTTCTGCCACAAATCCTCATCCACAACGCGCCATGCGGTATTCTTACTCTCCTGCAGGGTCTTGAGGCGTTTCTTCTGCGTCTTCCTGTCTACGTTCAGGAACACCTTGATGATTAAGTAACCGTTATCGGTCATGCTGCGTTCAAAATCGCGGATACTTGCAAGCGTATTTTCATATTCCTTCTTGTCGGTCAACCCCGCCAGATGATCCTTTACCGCCTCATCCAGGTAGCTGCCGTCAAAAAAAGCAACCTGTCCCTGCCCCGGCATTCTCACCGCGTAGCGATACAGAAAAGGTCTTCTCCACTCTTCCTCTGTGATCTTGTCCATATTGTACACTTTAAAAAACCTGGGATCCATCAGCCGAATCGTACTGGAAATAGCACTGCCCTTTCCTGATGCACTCCATCCTTCTACCATAACAATCACAGGAAGCTTCTGCTCCTTAATCACCAGCTGTCTCCCCGCCAGAGCACTGCGCAATGCGTTGCTCTCTTCCTTCGTATAACGTGTTCCGACATCTTTCTTCATGACAGGTACCCCCTTTTTTGCAAATCGATTGATAGCTCCTATCATGATTATACACGTTCGGTTCATACATCGCAAGGTGCTGGGCATAATATTAGCCTTTTGCAAAACACGTGGAGTCAATCCTGTTTTTTGTGGAAAAATGTAAACTCTTCCTTCGTGCTCTACCACTTAATCTTATTAAAATCAAAATCGATATCCAAGCCAGCCTCTTCCTCGGGCTGATACTGCAAAATCCACTCCCCATTTTCATTTATCAATTTAGTCTTGAATTCAGTCTCGAAATATCATCTATATTTCCCTTGACACGTTCCGTAATACAGCCCATAATGAGTAAGTAAAGTCTGTTTGAGAAAGGATAATGACATGAAACGAAAGACTGTGGGAATTGAATTGGTAGCTTTATCTTTATGTCTTCTCTTATCAGGTTGCAGTAGCAACGGTAATTCCGTATCGGATACGGAATACGCTCAAAGTATCAGCTCCAACGCTTCCAATCAGGCAGCCGCCGGCGCTTCCGCCACAGAGAGCAAGCCCGGCGAGGACTCAGAGTCAGAGAACCCTGCTCAACCGGTTCGGATTCAAATAAGCGACTTTTATGATTATGTCAATGCGGAATGGATTGCGCAGAATTCGCCTTGTAACGAAGAAAGTATCCTAAAAAGCCACTCAGCGGAACCGAAAGTAGACGAGCGCGTTATGATGCTTCTGAAGGACAAAGAAACAGAAGATAATTTTGATCTTCTTTTCTTACAAACCTGGTTCGAGCAGTGGGTTCAGGCAGGTTACGATGACACAAAAGAAATTGCACAGATACGCGAACTGATGGATCGTGTACAGGCTGCGAAAAATTCGGAAGAACTGTATGAACTGATGAAGGATGACGATCTTTCTCTTTTGAATCCATATATGGAATGGAATTACGTCCGTATGACAGATGGCAGCTATTGTTTTGATTTGAATCCGTCTCTCGACCAACAATATGCCTATTGGTCTCCGGATCAGTTGGAAAATGTGACAGAAAATCTGACAACAATCCTTTGTAAACTGGGATATTCAGAGAACCAGGCGAAACGAATGACTACCAACACCCTCTGGGTGGATAAAAAGCTCACAGCCTTCTGGGATACCGAAGACGAGTCAGTATACATTTCCAGAGATGACCAGATTTCAGACGAACTGTTGGAGCACATTTTCGATATCCAGCAGGCAACAGGCTATACCTACACTCCACAGTTTAAGAATGAGAAATGTGAAGATTTTATCTGGTCTTCCTATCCGGATCTATTGGAGGAATTGTTCTCAGCGGAGAACCTTGAAAAAGCAAAGGACTACTACTCCGTAAGCATTTTCATCAAGCTCTATCCCTATACAAATAAGCAGTTGTCATGGGAATTTATGTCTCTGAAGTATGATAAAGAGACGATGGGGAATGCCCCCTGGACTCGTGAGGACTATGAATCAATTGTAAAAAACTCGATTGTCAGCAAAGGATATGGTATTTTAGAGCATGCCTATGTCTCGAAATACATTTCAGCAGAAATCAGAAAACAGTGGGAAGAATCCTTTGAACAGGTGAAAGAGCATATGGCGGCTGTGATCAAGGAAAGCACCTGGTTGGACACCAGGGCAAGGGGGATGCTTACCGTAAAGGTTATGAAGGCTACTTTATCTTTGGGCGAGCACCTGACTTATCCTTCTCTCTCCGAGTTCGGGCTTGGGGACAATGCGGTGGATTCTTATCTTCTCTTTTTAAAGGCAATGAAGGCCTATGAAAAAAGGTATCTGGAGGAAGGGCAAGATCACACGGAAATATACATGGATCTCTTCCAGGCCAATGCAACATATGACACAGAGAATGTAGTCTTCGTAGGAAATCCTTTGGTACTCTTTGCATCAGAGGGGGATCATCCCAATATGGAACTCTTCCGGTTTGAAATGTTGGCTCATGAGTTAGCCCATGCTCTGGATCCGCAGCGTGTCACTGTGTTGTCAGACGGATCGGAGACAAACTTCTTCTCTGATGAACAGCAGACTCTCTATGATGCCATGATGATGAAAATCGCTGCTTCCGTAGACGGCAGGAAAACTCAGTTTGGAAATACCATTCACGGCGAGCAGGTAAGCATCGAGACCTTCTGTGATTTGTTTTCTATTAAGGCCATGCTTCACTACTGGAAGAGCAAGGGAGAAACCGATATGGCTCCTGTATTTGAATCATTCGCAAGTCATCTGGCGGCTGTAATCACCAATGACTATGACAGCTACGTAGCAGAGAACGACTCTCATATGCCCTCCAGGGAAAGGGTTAATTACATCCTGGGACATTTTGATGAATTCTATGAGACTTATGCTGTAGACGAAAACGGTCCATGCTTTGTTCCCCAAGAGAATCGTATCAGCGTATTTGAATAAGGCCATTCCACGCAAGAAGTCCAAACAAGGGTATGAAATAGGAAGAGGCACAACATCGCCCCCTGCACACAAAGAGGTTCCAGGCACAAATATGTGACCGGAACCTCTTCCTTTCATGCGGATGCAATGATTTCTGCCTCATTCCTCCAATTTATCAACTCCCTCTTCGGAATTGTGTTCCTGCGCCTCAGCCCCATATGTCTGATGGCAGACACACTCTCGCCTGGAGTTCGCCGTAGCGGTACATAAGGCTGCAACGCTTCGGTCATCCGCCGCTACCCCCTGAGCACCGAGATATTCCCCAGTATCAGTATCAGATTCAGCGCAATCACAGCACCCCACACAGGCAGCTTCCAATACCCTGATATTTTCTCCTCGTGAATCTTAACCCACTTCATCAACACATATACAAAGCCTGCATACAGGAAAAGATAGACTCTGTATCCTGATACAAATACTGTCGGTAAAAATCCGCAGACAAAAGCAGAGGCAATCGCTGCCAGAAGAACCAACAGATACAAAATCACATTATTCTCTGTTGAAAACAGCATACAGCAGGTCCAGAAGAATAGGACTGCCATCCCCAGCATTATCAGTAAACTCACATAATCAAACGCCGTCAGCTCCGACAGCCTTGTCTCATTGCAGGCCAGGAATATCCCATAAAATGTCGTATGGAATACCTTGTGAACACCGATTCTCAAGACGAGATATAAGGCAGGAATACAGGAAATCAGCTTTTTCCAGGTCTTCTCATCGCTTTGCAACATGCACCATGCCATAAATACAAACAGAAGCAAAAGCATAAAATTATAATCTTCAAAGAAGGCATTCATCATTCTGGCAAATCCCAGATAAGCCTTATCTACGAGACTGTACTCTGCAAATTCCGGAAAAAAACCTGCGGTCTCTGCAAGTTTTCTCTCTGCATTTCCGGGACAAACCAGAATATATACGAGCTGAAGGAGACTGCCACCAAGGAAGATGGGAATTGCTTTGTGTATCTTTTTTTCATGTTTCTTCCAGTCGTAGATTTCTTTTCCCACAATCCCTGCAAGCAGAATCACAAAAATCAGACACATCTGCTCATGATTCACCGCATACATAAAAGCAGGAATCGCTGCAAGCAAAGAGACCGGCTTCACCTTTTCCTCCTTGTGAATCCTTCTGATGATCAACAGAGCATACAAGCCCAAGGACAAGCACCAGGAGTAGTTCATCGTAGTAGCTATCCACCCGGCAGAGCACATATCCTTCACCGGGTACATCATGACCAGGGTTAAGATTCCCATGTACTTCATGCCCGGATTCCTGATGCCGGTCAGTTCTGCCATGGAATATGCCCCGGGCAGAAGGACAAGGATATCCAGGATATGCCACACCCATACCGGAAGGGAGGCAATCAGCACCAACACTGCTTCTATCCGATACCTGGAGCTCCAGTGCATGCTGCGGTCTCTTGTAAAACGGAACAAAGCCGTAAACAAAGTATCCTTTTCAGTAAGGTAGCCGCTTTCTTTGGTCAGAATCCTGCTGAAATATGCCGGTACATCCCCAATTGTCATATCATAGAAATAATGATATATCGTAAAGACCACTGCTATCGCCACCAGATAGAGCCAAAGATAATATCTTTCCCGCTTGGTTTCTTTCATAAAATCCCCCCGGTTACTCTGACTGGTCAGGTAACTGAACCGTGATATAGTCATGATGCACTGCCTGCAGAAATGTTTCAAAAACATCCCTTGTCCTGACACGCAGGCTTGTCGTGTTGACACAGGGATGACAGCCGAAATACTCTGAATTCAATACTTCCTCATCCACCAGGAGCTGCACCTGATTTTCTTTGTCGTTCATCAGCCCCATGACACTCACAGCCCCCGGGGTAATATCAAGATACTCCTGCATTTTCTCTGAAGGTGCAAAGGAAAGTCTTGCACTGTTAATCTGCTTTGAGATGTCCTTTGTCTTAAACTTCTTATCTTCCCTGATCATTAACAGATAAAACTTTGTCTGCTGCGAATTACACAAGAAAAGATTCTTACAAATCACTGCAGGTGCCAGAATCTTATCTATTTCCCTGCAGGCTTCCATGGTATCTGCCGGTTCATGATCCACTCTTTCATAGGGAATCTTCAGCTGTTCCAGCAGATTATATACCCGTATTTCTTTTTCCAATCGCCCCGTGGTATCCCCGGGTCTGCCATGATATATTTCCATTGCGCTCTGCTCCCTTAATCATAGTTTTCT
The DNA here is from genome assembly GCA_945621435.1 of uncultured Lachnospiraceae bacterium. GTDB lineage: Bacteria > Bacillota > Clostridia > Lachnospirales > Lachnospiraceae > Acetatifactor. Next base: position 9,829 of record CALZBR010000008.1, on the reverse strand, counting down.
GCATGACTTCGCTGCTTCTATGTGCCCTAATTGCTTTCAATCCCGGCTCACACGATTCCCAGCCCTCTTCTCAAGCACCTTCCTCACATGAAAATAGGCCGGAATCAGGAAGGCATCCGCCAGCACCCAGGCAATGGGGCTTCCCAGACAGGAGCCGGTAAAGCCAAACGCCGGAACCAGTACCAGACCAGCCAGTGCTCTTGCTATCATCTCAAACACTCCCGCCAGAATGGCAAAGGTGGGAAAGCCCATGCCCTGAATCAAAAAGCGGATAATGTTTACCAGAGCCAGTGGGAAGAAAAAGGAGGTAGTACAAATCAGGAAAAACCGCACATTGCCGATAATCTCCGTCTCGCCGGTCTCCACAAACAGGGTTGCCAGAGGTCTGCCGAAGAACACAGCCACCACCAAAGCAATTACGGAATAAACCGCTCCCAACAGGACACAGGATTTCAGCCCCTGCCCCAGTCTCTCCAGCTTGCCGGCGCCCACATTCTGTCCGCCATAGGTTGCCATGGTGGAACCCAGCGCATCGAAAGGCGTGGCCAGAAAGCTGTTGATCCTGCCGGCTGCCGTCACCGATGCCACAGCCACTGACCCCAGCATATTAGTGGCTCTCTGTAGGATAACACTGCCAACCGCAGTGATGGAATATTGCAGCCCCATGGGAATTCCCATTCCACACAAGACAAGCATCCTATGTCTGTCAGGCTTCCACTCTTCCCTCCTGATGTGAAGAATTTCGAATTTCCATATCATAAACAGGAGGCAGCCAAGTCCGGCGATTCCCTGCGAAATCGCCGTTGCAAACGCAGCTCCTGAAATGCCCATTTTCAGATGAATTATAAAAAACAAGTCCAATCCTATATTGATAAAGGAGGACAACACCAGGAAAAATACCGGTGTTTTGCTGTCACCCAATGCCCGTATGACTCCGGACACCGTATTATATAAAAATGTCAAAGGAATTGCCGCAAAGATGATCACAATATACTGATAAGAATACTCAACAATATTATCGGGTGTATGCATCAATAATAAAATTTTTCTACAGAATAAAGTAGTTATCACAGTTAAGCTGCCTGCGAAGGCAACACCAAGCCATGCACAGTTTGCCACATATCTGCGCATTCCACTGTAATCTCCCGCCCCAAACTTATGTGCCACCGGGATAGAAAAACCATTGCAGACTCCCATGCAAAACCCAATTACCAGAAAGTTGATGGAACCGGTCGCTCCCACGCCCGCCAGCTCGTCCACACCCAAAAACCTGCCTACAATAATGGTATCTACCACATTATAGAACTGTTGAAACAGAAAGCCAAAAAGCAGCGGCAGGGCAAATCCGAGAATCAACCGCATCGGAGAGCCTTTTGTCATATCCTTTGTCATGTCTTTTGCCATTACGAAACCCTCATACACAAAGCAGAACCAAAACTCCACATAAAACAACGGCATCGTGACCGATGCCGTTGTCTCTTATTCATTCTTTACCTGAAATTAACAGAAAGGATTCTCTGTAGGATAAGGCAAAGATTTCGGCTGATTATAGTTCAGATCCTCTACGGGTACGCCGATGTACTTGAATACTTCGAACAGAGCCTTGCCGAAGTGTCCGAATGCAACAGCACCGTGATGAGGATAGTTCTTCTCGATGAGTACATGACGATAGAAGCGTCCCATCTCAGGAATAGCAAATACGCCGATTGCACCGAAGGACTTGGTTCTCACGTCAAGAACTTCACCCTCTGCGATGTAAGCACGAAGCTTGCAATCAGCAGTAGACTGCAGACGATAGAAGGTAATCTTGCCGGGAGCGATATCTCCTTCCAGAGTACCGTTGGTAACCTCGATAGGAAGTGCTCTTGCCATGATCTTCTGATACTTCATCTCGCAGAATGCCATCTTCTTGGAGCAGGTATTTCCGCAGTGGAATCCCATGAAGGTATCCTTATGAGTATAAGGGAACTTGCCTTCGATTGCTTCCTTGTACATATCAGCAGGTACGGAATTGTTGATGTCAAGCAGAGTAACGGCATCCTGGGATACACAGGTTCCGATGAACTCGGAGAGACATCCGTAGATATCAACCTCACAGGATACAGGGATACCCATACCGGTGAGACGGCTGTTTACATAGCAGGGTACAAAACCGAACTGAGTCTGGAATGCAGGCCAGCACTTTCCGGCGATTGCAACGTATTTTCTGTAACCTCTGTGAGCCTCAACCCAGTCAAGAAGAGTCAGCTCATACTGAGCCAGCTTCTCAAGAATCTCAGGCTTCTTGTTGCCTGCGCCAAGCTCTGCTTCCATCTCCTTAACCTTTGCAGGGATTCTCTCGTCTCCGGCATGCTTGTTAAATGCCTCGAAGAGATCCAGCTCAGAGTTCTCCTCGATCTCAACGCCCAGGTTGTAAAGCTGCTTGATAGGAGCGTTACAAGCAAGGAAGTTCATAGGTCTGGGACCGAAGGAAATAATCTTCAGATCGGAAAGGCCGATGATTGCTCTTGCAATGGGAACGAACTCCTTGATCATATCTGCGCACTCTTCTGCAGTACCTACAGGATACTCGGGGATGTATGCCTTCACATTGCGAAGCTTCAGGTTATAGCTTGCATTCAGCATACCGCAGTATGCATCTCCACGACCGTCCATAAGGTCGTTCTGGCTCTCCTCTGCTGCTGCAACGAAGATGGAAGGTCCATCAAAGTGCTTTGCAAGCAGGGTCTCGGAAATCTCGGGACCGAAGTTTCCAAGGTATACGCAGAGTGCGTTACAGCCTGCCTTCTTGATGTCCTCAAGAGCATCTACCATGTCGGTCTCGCTCTCGATGATAGTAACGGGGCACTCGTAGATATCAGCTGCGCCGTACTTCTTTGTGTAAGCCTCTACCAGGGCTTTTCTTCTGTTGATTGTCAGAGAAGCAGGGAAGCAGTCACGGCTTACACCGACAATACCGATTTTTACCTGAGGTAAATTGTTCATCATAGTTTCCTCCTAATTCTTAACGGTGTACACACCGTTTATTTACTTGTCATTAAGGCTCGCATACTCTGCTTACCATAACTAGAAACATTATAACTTTTGTCCGCACAAAAGACTACTCATTTTCTGCGATTTTTTCATCATTTCGTGCTGTCAGAAATCATTCGTTAATGTCGAGATTCTTGCCCTTCAGACCAAGGAAGCTTCCCTCATCAAGTCCACCCTCGGCATGACCGATGAGCCACTTGTTGGTTGCGGTAATCAGGCAATCCTCATTGTCCGTTGTGGTTCCGTTTGCACGGGGACGTGCATTCTTCAAAGGATAATTGGTTCCCTTCGGAAGCACGATGGATACCTGGAAGCCCTTGCCGTCAACACCGCAGGGAGCATAGTGCAGGGTTGTTGCAAATACCTCCACAGCAGTTCCCGCAGGAACAAAAAATGCCTTAACATTAGCAGTATCATAGGTGAAATCAGGCTGTACGTCCTTCATCAGACCAAGCATAAGGATAGCATCTGTTGCTGCCACGTTGATCTCGGAATCTCTGTGATACTCCAAGGCGTTCAGCTTGGAATTGTGTCCGTTGCAGTAACCGATCTGAATAGGCATCTCGCCATATGTAGTGGTGGAAAGTGCTTCCATCACGGGAAGTGCCTCCAGCTCAGCTACGCTGGGCTCATAGATGACACCCTCGGGAAGAGGAGTCTTCTTCATGGCTGCAACCAGCTCTGTAAAATCAACATTGTTGACCACACGGCCAAACTCACGAAATTCAGGATCATTTACGGAATAAATCTTCATCTTTTTTACATCCTTTCTGTTATTTTTATTTTCTCATTTCGAATTTGTGTTCCCGCAAAAAACCATGTGTCTGCAATCAGACATGTGGGTTTTAAGCGAAAGGAACACAATTTCGAAATCTGTCATTACTGGATCTTGTCAAAGAGCTCCTTGCAGGTAGGATAAATCTCCTTGAACTGGGCATAGCGCGCCTCATATTTAGCCACAAGCTCAGGGTCGGGCTCAACGGTATCCACAATCTTTACTACCTTAGCTGCGATTTCCTCAACACTGGCATACTCGCCACAGGCTACTGCTGCCAGCATTGCGCCGCCCATAGCAGGACCTTCTTCGCTTTCGATCACATCCACCTTCAGATTCAGGATGTTGGCAATCATCTTCTTCCACAGAGGGCTCTTGGCACCACCACCGCAGATCTTGGTTCTCTTCAAATCGATGCCCAGAGACTTTGCCACCTCCAGGGAATCGCGGAGTGCAAATGCCACGCCTTCCAGTACCGCCTGAGTCATATCTTCACGGGTGGTATCCATGGTCATACCAATGAAGGTTGCTCTTGCATTGGGATTGTTGTGAGGAGAACGCTCGCCCATCAGGTAAGGCAGGAAGTATACATGATTCTCACCCAGCTTATCAATATTCTTCTGCTCTGCAGCATATTCCTTGGTGCGGATGATTTCATCCATCCACCACTTGTTGCAGCTTGCTGCGCTGAGCATACAGCCCATCAGGTGATAGCTGCCGTCAGCGTGTGCGAAGGAATGCAGTGCATTGAACTTATCCACGCCGAAGTTCTTGGAAGAGATGAAGATGGTGCCGCTGGTACCGAGAGAAATATTACACATATTGTCGCCTACGGTTCCGGTTCCCACTGCTGCTGCCGCATTGTCGCCTGCGCCGGCTGCCACCTTAACGGTAGCGGGAATACCAAGCTCTGCTGCGATTTCGGGAAGCACGGTTCCCACTGCTTCATAGCTCTCATAGCACTTTGCCAGCTGAGAGGTGCTGATACCGCAGATATCACACATCTCCTGAGACCATTTACGGTTCTTTACATCAAAAAGCAGCATACCGGATGCATCGGAAACATCGGTGCAATGAACGCCGGTAAGCTTGTATGCGATATAGTCCTTGGGAAGCATAATCTTTGCAATCTTTGCAAAGTTCTCGGGCTCCTTATTCTTAACCCAGAGAATCTTGGGCGCGGTAAAGCCTGCGAATGCAATATTTGCCGTATACTCGGAGAGCTTTTCCTTGCCGATGACATTGTTCAGATAGTCGGTCTCTTCCGTGGTACGTCCGTCATTCCAAAGGATTGCAGGGCGAATCACATTGTCATCCTTATCCAGAATCACCAGTCCGTGCATCTGTCCGCCAAAGCTGATACCAGCAACCTGGCTCCTGTCAACATCTTTAATCAATTCCTTAATTCCATCCATGGTCTGTGCATACCAGTCTTCAGGCTTCTGCTCTGACCATCCGGGATGAGGGAAATACAAGGGATACTCCCTGGAAACAATATTCACAATCTTGCCTTCACTGTCCATCAGCAGCAGCTTTACGGCTGATGTACCCAAATCAATACCTATGTACAGCATCTTAGACCTCCCAGTCAATAAATTTGCGTCCTCCGTGCAACATGCAACCATCGTTATCTGCCTGTTTATGGGGCACTCTGTCTGTTACCGATTGCACTGACACGCTTGATTTAATGATACTTGTTCTGCCTCAAAAAATCAAGAGAAATTTAGGGGTCTGCGCCAAACTGCGCCAAACCTGTTTTGCCTGACCAGACACTATATCTTGTATTATGATTTTCTGCCAAAAACATACCCGACACTATTGTCATTTACAACATATTGTATTATAATAAATACAGTAACTACGAAATACTGTTTATTATTTTCTTGGAGATACGCCTGATGAATCTGTCGGATTTGACAAGAAATTCATATATGTTGCGAGGTTCCCTTGCAAAAAAAGGGTATATGCGCTGGTGGCACTCTTTCTCGGGAGTGAATGACCGGACAGGGGAGACCCGCACTTTTTTTGTGGAATATTTTATAATAAATCCACGGCTCTACTGTAAGAGATTCCCATGGCAAAAGGAAAACCCTCCGGCGGACGCCGTGGTGTTGGGACAACACCCTTACTCCAAAAAGCAAGGTCTGAGGCCTTCTTATTTCATGATGAATGTGGGGGTCTTTCCCGACAGGAACGGACAGGAGGGCAGACAGCTCCACACCTTCTATCCCGCTTCCGGACTGCGGGTTGCCTCCAACCCTATGGTAATGCAGATTGACACCTGTTTTTACAGTGAGGAGCACATCTGCGGTCATGTGGAAGTCAGCTCCGAAGAAGCCCGACACCGATCTCATATGTCCGATGCCGGAGCCATGACCTGGGACCTGGAAGTATACAAGGCGGTTGCCTGCAATACAGGGTTCCTGGCCAATCCCATCTCCCGCTTTTTCCATGCCCTGGACAGCTATTGGCATGGCGAAGGGATTAAAAGCTTTTTCCGCGGCACCGTGACCTTGGATGGAGAGACCTATCATGTCAGCCCCGAGACCTGTAACGGCTATTCTGACAAGCATTGGGGGCGTACCTACAACCATCCCTGGCTGCAATTGTCCTGCGGAGATTTACGCAGCGAGCGCACCGGTAAGACTTTGCGGCATTCGGTACTGGCAGTCAACGGCTGTTGTCCCAGATTTCTGTTCCTGCCTCTGCGTCGGAAGCTGCTGATCCAGCTTACCTACACAGGAGAGGATTTTGACTTTGGCATGAATCCCTTTGTCCTGTCACGGTGCAAATGGGAAACCAAAGAAACCAACAGACGTTATGTCTGGCATATACTGGCCCGGAACAAAAATGCAGTTATCAAGATTTCCGGCAATTGCACTAAGGAGCAGATGATGAGGATACGCTATGAAAATCCCGATGGATTGCTGTCCCGTTCCCCTCTACTGGCAGGTGCTTCCGCCCAGGGAACCATACAGCTCTATCGTTGCTCTTCCGGCGGCAGGGAGCTTTTGGACACCCTGCATATGGAGAACGGTTTCTGCGTCTATCGCAGTTGAAAATCTTGCTCCACAGATGATATTCTACGGTAAAGTCAGCACGGACAATTACCGGAAAGGATTGTTATGACCGGCAAAAGAACGTTTAAAGTTCCTTCTGTTTATTTCAATATGAATCACAATCTGTACTCAGAACATGCTCCGCTCACGGTGTCGGTGCCGGGGTCCAAAAGCATTACCAATCGTGCCTTACTTTTGGCTACTCTGGCAAAAGGCTCCTCCACTCTGCACGGTGTACTCTTCTCCGATGATTCCAGACACTTTATTTCCTGTCTGCAGAGTCTGGGATTCGAGACGTCTGTCAACGAGCAGGATTGTATGGTAACAGTCAAAGGTCTTGGGGGACCGGTTCCCAAGGAGGAAGCCTGGCTGTATGTGGGCAGCGCCGGAACCGCGGCTCGTTTTCTCACAGCGTACCTGGGTGTCTCCAAGGGCATCTATCATATGGATGCTTCCGAACAGATGCGCCGTCGCCCCATGGCACCTTTGCTGGATTCCCTGCGCGAGCTTGGTTGCAAGGTTCTTCCCGACCGTTTTCCCTTTGATTTGAAGGGAAACGGTTTTCAAAAGGACACAATAAAGGTCAACATCGACGAAAGCAGCCAGTTTCTGAGTGCACTGATGATATCTTCCTGCCTTGCCGACCATGACTTTACCGTCACAATAGAGGGAAGCCACGGCATGGCCTATATCGAAATGACGCAAAAAATGATGGCACAATTCGGTGTCACGGCAGAACCGTTGTATTACTGCAACGGCAACTCAGACAACCACAGTTGTACCGGATGTGTCAACAGCAGCCGCCCCTATGCCTTTCGTATCGCTTCCGGACAGCACTATCTGCCGCAGGATTATCAGATAGAACCTGATGTATCCGCAGCATGTTATTTTTATGCCATAAGTCCCCTTCTCGGAATTCCCGTCAGGGTAAACAATGTTCATTTTGATTCCCTTCAGGGTGATGTGAGATTTATCAGGATCTTGGAACAGATGGGATGTCACGCCAGGGATGAAAAGGAAGGAATTCTTCTTCTGCCTCCCGCTGATGGCATATTCCACGGAATCACAGCAGACATGTCAGCCTGCTCAGACCAGGCAATTACCCTTGCCGCCATCGCCCCCTTTGCCGACAGCCCCACTACAATCACAGGGATAGGACACATCCGCTTCCAGGAAAGTGACAGATTAAACGCTATTGTTACAGAATTGGATAAGCTGGGGATCCGCTGCGAATCCACGGATAGCTCCGTCACAATCTATCCCGGAACCCTCAGGGCTTCCCTGGTAAATACCTACGAAGACCACCGCATGGCCATGGGGTTCTCCCTAATCGGTCTGCGCAGTCCCGGTGTCGTCATCGACAACCCTGATTGTTGTCGCAAAACCTTCGAAAATTACTTTGAAGTACTGGAGCAGGTGATTCACAATCTCCATTAATTTCTATACAGCCTCGCTCAAATGTGTTATACTGTGATGAGTGAAAAAGAAAGGTCAGGTATCTGTATGAATAAGAAAAAAGCTGTTGTATCACTTGGACATGAAGCTCTTGGCTATACCACTCTTGCCCAGATGGATGCCGTCAAGACAGCCGTGAAAGCTCTCGCCGATCTGGTGGAGGCCAATTATCAGCTTACCATCACCCACAGCAACGGCCCCCAGGTCAGCATGATTCACAAGGCAATGACCGAATTGCGCAGAGTGTACATTGACTATACCCCCGCTCCTATGTGTGTCTGCTCCGCCATGAGCCAGGGTTATGTTGGGTATGATATCCAAAACGCGCTGCGTTCCGAGCTTTTAAACCGTGGCATCTCCAAACCTGTCAGCACCATTCTTACCCAGGTCACGGTAGACCCCTACGATGAAGCATTCTACGCACCCACCAAGGTAATCGGCCGTTACATGTCAAAGGAGGATGCTGAAACAGAAATCAAAAAGGGGAATTATGTAAAAGAAGATCCCGGCAAAGGATTCCGCAGAGTCATTGCTGCTCCGAAGCCCATCGACATTGTGGAGATAGAAACCATCCGCACCCTTGCAGAAGCAGACCAGATTGTTATCGCCTGCGGCGGTGGCGGAATTCCCGTCATCGAACAACAGCATGTCCTGAAGGGTGCTTCCGCAGTCATCGAAAAAGATGCCATCGCTGCCAAGCTGGCAACTGACCTCTCCTGTGATGAGCTGATTATCCTTACCGGAGTAGACTGCGTATATCGCGATTTCGGCACAGACCATCAGACCCCTGTCAGCGAAATGACCCTTGAACTTGCAAAGACATTGGCAAAACAGGGAGAATTTGAAGAAGGCACCATGCTTCCCAAGATTGAAGCAGCCATCAGCTTCCTGGAATCCAAACCCGACGGACGTGTACTTATCACATCCATGTCCGAAATCAAAAATGCCCTGAAGGGGAAAGCAGGTACCGTTATCACTGCATAAACCAAACCATTAATGCTGTTTCCGACAGCAAAAAAGAAGTCTGCCGGCTGTTTCCACTTGATGGAATCCAGCCGCCAGGCTTCTTTTTATACCTTACATTGGAAGTTATGAATCAATCATAATCCACGCTCATCAGACACAATCCCTGCGCCGGGGCAGTAGGACCCGCCTTCTGCCTCTCGGTATTTTCCAAAGCCTCCTTAACCTGATCAACAGTCATCCGACCGCAGCCGACCTCCAACAGGGTTCCCACCATGATACGCACCATATTCTGAAGGAATCCGGTACCATGGAAAAGAAACCTGATGTAATCCCCTTCTCTGCGAATATCAATCCTGTCCACCAGTCGAACTGTTGATTTTTTCATTCTGGGATTGACACAAAAATTGCGAAAATCATGCTGTCCGATCAGCACGTCCGCTGCCGCTCCCATCAGCGCAAGATCCGGTTTTTCCTCCAGCCTCGTATAATACTTTCTGTCAAATACGGACTTCACTTCCCCGTCATAACAGGTATATTGATA